>JAISFM010000166.1 GCA_031263605.1 Clostridiales bacterium
GGGAATTTCCAAATGTCAATACTTTTATGACCAAATGTTTAAATAAAGTTTTGATAGGGAATGACAAAGCAACACGAAACGTTACAACAAGCGCAACCACCCCGCCGCCGTTGGCGGCACCCCTCCGTAGGAGGGGAATTTTTTAACGGTGGGAGATTTCTCGACTGTGCTCAGATCATGACATAATAATGCACAATGCACAATTGCGGTCAAGAAAAGAATGCGCGCGGCGTTCCCTTGTCCGGTAGAGATTGCCGCGTCGCGCTTCGCGCTCCTCGTAATGACCGGTAGCAATGCTGTTTATACACTCCCCGGCATACTGAAAGTTATTTCTTGCGTCAGCATCCGACATTTCTCAATTCTCACTTCCTACGGTTTCTCGCTTCCTACGGTTTCTTACTTTTCAAATCTGTTCCATGCGGCCGTCCCCCCTGCCGGCTTTATCCCAGCAATCTTGCGCTTTCGGGCAAATCGACTATGTTGCGATGCTCTGCGCGCAAACGGAACGCGTGCGGATGGATGCGCTCGTCCGGCACTACGTATACGCGGCGGCCGGCAAAATCGGTCGCGCAGCGGCGCACCAAAACCTTGGACTTCAACGCCGCGTCCATCAGTTTGTCCGAAATCGTCGCCACTACGACGGCAGGGCCTTCCGCAACCGCCTTTCGGAGCGCCGCGTCCAACTTCTCGATCAAATACTCCTTGGAAAACAGCCGCCCGCCGCCCCCGCAATACCCGCACGGCTCGGTGAAAACGGCGGACAATTCCCCGTAGACGCGCTTTCGGGTGATCTCGACCAGCCCCAAAGACGTCATGCCCGCCACCGCGCAACGCATACTGTCGGCCTTTAAGCAATTTTTCAGGTATTGCAGCAGTTGGGTCTTGTGCTCCTCCTCGCGCATCGTGATGAAATCCACCACCGCCATGCCGCCCACGTTGCGCAGGCGCAACTGCCGCGCGATCTCCTCGGCGGCGGCCATGTTCGCCAAAAACGCGGTTTCCTCCATGCCGGCGTCCCCCACAAAGCCCCCCGAATTGACGTCGATCACCGTCATCGCCTCGGTGTGCTCCACGGTGATCCAGACGCCGTTCTTTAAATCGACGCGTTTGTTGAGGACCTTTTCGAGTTCCGGCCAAAGCCCGAACGCCGTGAACATGTCCTCCGCGCCGCCGTACAGTTCCACGCGCGAGGCGTATTTTTTCGCGCCGGACTCCGTGAAGTACCGCACCGCCGCCCGCGCGGTTTCGGCGTCGTCCGTGACGACTTTGTCCAAATCCCCCGGCGGCAGGTCGCGCAGCGTCCTGTACACCAGCCCGCCGCCCGAATGGACGGGCCCGGCCGTCGGACGGCGCGCGTAGGCCTCTTTGACCGCGCCCCCTTCGGCTATCAGCAATTCCGCCTCGCGCAAAATCTCGCGTTTGGAAGCCTCGGCGGCGGCCGTGCGCACTATCGCGCCGTACCCGCCGCCCAGCGCGCCGGAGACTACGGTCGCCAATTTTTCGCGGACGCCCTCGTCCTCTATTTTGCGCGAGACGCCGGAAACGCCGCCTTGGGCGGCCGGCAGCAGGATCAGGAACCGCCCGGGCAGCGCGATGTTCCGCGTCAGGCGCGCACCTTTGCCGCCGATCTCGTCCTTGACCGCCTGTACGAGCACGAAGTCCCCCTCGCGCGCGTCCGGCAGCGGCGGCCGGCTGGGGGGCGCGCCGCCCTCGAAGTCGGTGTCCGCGCGGGGCGCGTCGGCCGCCGACAGATAGGCGTTGCGCGACAGGCCCACGTCCACAAACGCGGCCTCCATGCCCGGCACGAGATCGACGATCCGTCCCTTATAGATGTTGCCGCTGACCCGCGCGGCGTCGGCGTTCTCGGAGCGGTACTCGACGAGCGCGCCGCCTTCGGTCAGCGCGACGTTTACCCGTTCGGGCGTTTGGGAGATGTAGAGGCGTTGTTTCATAGCCGGGGGGGGGGACGGGACATTAGAGTTGTTACGCGGGGCGTTCCTTTGCGAGGAAGTGAGAATTGAAAATTGAGAATTGAGAAGTTCGGTCGGGTTTCGTCAAGCGGGCGGGGCGGCGGGTAAGAAAGTTGAAAAGTTATTGTCAGGGTTTCGGCAAGCGGGCGAGGCGACGGGTAAGAAAGTTGAAAATTGAAAGTTGAAAAGTTATTGTCGGGGTTTCGTCAAGCGGACGGGACGGCGGGTAAGAAAATTGAATTGTCGGGGTTTCGTCAAGCAAGCCGGTCGGCGGGTAAGAAACATGCAGCATAATAAACGTTGTTTTGCGACAGGTCAATACTTCTCAATTCTCAATTCTCAATTCTCAATTCCTATGGTTTCTCACTTCTCAATTCTCACTTCCCTTTGGCAATTTGTCAATTATCTTGGCAAAATTCCGATTGGAAATGTCGATTTCAATTTCATTTAATCGGTTTGCCTCGTTCGCGTTATCCTCTTGACTGCCAAAATAGAGTTTAACTTTCTTATACAAATGCCTTACTATAAAAAAGGATAACAAATGGTCAAGTATTTCACTCACCGCGAACGAGGCCTTTGGGTCGATAGAATAACCGTCTATATCGTCCCAGCCGTATTCGTACCGTTTTTTACGCTCATAAACAATTATTTTATCGTCAAGCAACCGAACCTCTTTGATTTTGCCGCGATAAAATGTTATCCTCAACGACAGATAAAGCAGGCCCATAAGGCCGGTCATGCCCAAAAAACCCAACCATGCCGTATTATGAGAAATCGGCAAAGCGATTGCCGCGACTACAATCGGAATGATTGCGAAACATATCAATATAGCCTTGACCATAATCCAATGCTGAACATATTTGACACCCTTTTCCGCTCGTTTTTTCATATTCTCCGCAATCCTCTTTGCGCATACGGCCACGGCGCACTATCGGTTAGTGATTAGTGGATAGTGGTTAGTGATTAGTGTCGGATAAGGTTTCGTAAAACGGTATTGCCTGTGGGCAAGAAACATAAAGCATAAAGAAAGTTCCGTTTTCGACAGGGCAACCACTAACCACTATCCACTATATAAGTCCGTGCGCGTGATCTCCGCGCCGCCCGCGTATGCCAAGCCCGCCCGCCGGAGCAGAGCCTCGATAAAACGATCCGCCCGCAGGTTCTCCTGCCCCGCGCTCAATACCGCACGGACGGCGATTTTTAATTGAGAAGTGAGAAGTGAGAAGTGAGAAGTATTGTCGGGCTTGGGGAATTGAGAAGTGAGAAGTGAGAAGTGAGAAGTATTGTCAAGGCCTTTATCGTTTTGCTCCTTGTCCGATAATTGCGCATTGTGAATTGAGAAAAATTCCCCGACCGATTTTTCTGCTTGAAGTCGGCTATTTTCTTTTGACGGGCTTCCCGTGACGGGCTCGCTTAAAGAAAAATGTCCGGAACATTCTGCATTCTGCATTCTGCATTCTGCATTATCATTGAACTGTGGACTGTACCGTGCCTCTATCGCGTGAATTAAAGGCCGCGCCTCTTTGACGCGCTTGTCGTCCGCGCGGCCGGTTTCCACCCCGAAACTGCTCCCCGCCATGATTTCGCCGATCGCCGCGGTTATTTTGGACAGGGCTTCGGCGGCCGAATGCCCCGAAAAGCCGCCGCCCCGCAATACGATTTCATAGGCGGCTTTTTTAACCGCCGACGCCGGATTGACCGGATACGGAAAAACCCGCGCGCGCAGGGCTTGCAACCCCGTCGGCGCGGCGCGGTTGTAACGCTCCAAAAATTCATCCGCGCCGTGCGGGCTTTCAAGGGCGCACTGCTCGCATACGCTCTCCGTCCCTATCGGCAGCGGCGGCGAAAAGTATAGCAGTATATGCGGGTTAAACCCTTGCGAATACGCGCACTCTATCCGCGCGCGCCGCAATGCGCGGGTCACCGCCCGCAACATGTCTACATGAGGAACGTAAAGGTACGGCCCTGTTTTTTGAAATTCAAATAAAAGCATTTTTGTTGAATTGAGAATTGAAAATTGAAAATTGAGAAGTGTCGGCCTGTCGCGGAACATCTTTTAATCTCTGTAAGTTTCTTGCCCGCCGACCGGCTTGTTTCACGAGTATTCGACCTTAACTTTTCAATTCTCAATTCTCAATTTTTTTTTCCGCATTTCATCCCGCACCCGACGCACCCGCCTCGGCAGTCCGGCGTGGTCAACCCTTTCTCCGCGCGCGCCAGTTCCCGCTTTAAAAACGCCTTCGTCACGCCCGCGTCGATGAAATCCCACGGCAGCGGCTCGTCCAACCCGATCGCCCGCGTAAATTGCCGAGCCGTCAACGCCGTTCCCGCACCGCTTGTTGCAGTCAATGTTTCCGCACCCGCGCCGCCCGCGCTTGCCGTCGTCAATGTTTCCGCGCCCGCGCCGCTTGTCGCCGCGAATGCCGTTTGCCATTTGGCGTAGTCGAAAAACTCCGTCCAGCCTTCGAGGAAACCGCCCGATTTGTAAACCGTCTCGATTACGCGGGACAGGCCGCGGCCGCCCCGCGCCAGAACCGCCTCGGTCTCCGATACCCGCGCGTCGTGGTAATGGAACGTTACGCCGATCCTCTTTAAGGCGGCTTTCAAATAGCGTTGCGCCTCCTCCGCTTTTTCGGGCGCGATCTGCGCGCTCCATTGAAAGGGCGTGAAGGGCTTCGGGACGAATACCGAACAGGAAACCGAGATTCTCGGCCTTTTGCCGAGGCGTTTGATTTTCGCGCAGAGGTCTATGATGCCGTCTATGTCCTCCCGCGTTTCAAACGGCAACCCTAACATGAAATACAACTTCACCGACGCGTTCCCGCGCCGAAACGCCGCCGCGCACGCCGTCAAAATTTCCTCTTCGGTGATGTTTTTGTTAATTGCGTCGCGCAGCCGCTGCGTCCCCGCCTCGGGCGCGAACGTCAACCCCCCGCCCCCGCTGCCGAAATCGCCGCTGAACGAATCCAACCGCAAAGACGGCAACGTCAAATCTACGCGCCGTTTTTTCAGCGTCGCGCTCAAATCCGCGATGAGTTCGCGGACGCGGGGATAGTCGCCGCTGGACAGCGACGTCAAACTGAGTTCGTCGTAGCCCGTGCCGTCGATCAGCGCGGCCGCCAGTTCCTTGCAACGGTCGAAACCCCGTTCCCGCACCGGCCGGCAGATCATGCCCGCCTGGCAGAAACGGCACCCGCGCGTACAGCCCCGAAACAGTTCCACTACGGCGCGGTCGTGCACCGCCTCGATATTCGGCAGGATCGGCCGCGTCGGGTAAGGCAGGGCGTTTAAATCGGGGGCGATGGCGCGTTTTACACAGTCCACAGTGCACAGTCCACAGTCCACAGTTTCGGATTTGGGTTTTTTATCGGCGTTTTGTTGGCCATGAATAACCCCGTCCTTTAACTGTGGACTGTGCACTGTGCACTGTGGACTGGAAAACTGTGCACTGTGAGGCGTATAAACGCCCGTTATTTTCGTCGCGGCTCGCAGGAAATCTACTTTGCCGCCACCCCGCTTTTTGATTTCTGTATAGAGTTCCGCCCATTCGCGCGTGGCGATTTCGCCGTCGCCGATCACGAACATGTCGAAAAAGTCGGCGACCGGCGCGGGGTTAATCGCGCACGGCCCGCCCGCGATTATGACGGGCGCGTCCTCGCCCCGGTCGGCGGCGCGGAACGGGATGCCCGCCAAATCCAGCATGTATAAGACCGTCGTATAGGACAATTCGTATTGCAGGGAAAAGCCCACAATGTCGAACGCCCGCGCGGGGCGGCCGCTCGTCAGGCCGTACAGCGGGATTTTGTTGTCCCGCAAAACCCGCCCGAAATCCAGCCACGGCGCGAAACAGTACTCGCAACTCGCTTCCGGCACCGCGTTCACTACGTCGTACAGGATTTTAATGCCCAGATTGGACAGCCCGACCTCGTACACGTCCGGAAAGCACATGAGGAAATTAAGCGCCGCGCTTTCTTTGACGGGCGTCAAATTGTACTCTCCCCCGACGTATCGCGCCGGTTTTTCGCAGGAGAGCAATAGTTCTTGGGGGATTGGGTAGACCGATTTCATAGTGGTTAGTGGTTAGTGTCGGTCGGGGGATATTGCGCGGGGCGGCGGGCAAGAAAGTTGAAAAGTTATTGTCGAATTTACGTCAAGCAAGCCTGTCGGCGGGCAAGAAACATTCAGCATAATAAAGGTTGTTTTGCGACAGGTCAATACTTCTCAATTCTCAATTTAGATGCCGTGTTGCGCGTCGCGCTTCGCGCAATATGAAGTAGCGCATTCGGAATGACATGAGTTTACGCACACGTTCCCCTGTCCGGTAGAGATTGCCGTGTCGCGCTTCGCGCTCCTCGCAATGACCTTGCCGAGTTTATGTTCAATGCGGTTTGCCCACTCCTCATGCATTGATTGCAATTACGGGCACAGCATACGCGCCAAACACCTCGACCGAAATTTGTCAATTGTCAATTGTAAATCGTAAATCGTCCATATGCGCCTTTCCTCTGCTAATTCTGCAACAACTCATTCACCTCAAAGCATATCTCGCTGAACACCCGCCTGTCCTCCTCGGGGGTCTTCATCAAACCCACCGTCAGCAACTCCTCGCGCCCCGGGTAAAGGTTCTGAAATTCCAGCGTGCAGGGCAGGCGGTTGAAGGCCTTGGAAATCCCGCCGTAGGAGCCGTCCGGCCGCTTTAAGACCAACCGCCACCCGCCGCGCTTCAAGCGTTTCATAAACTCGCCGCTCCGCACCACCGTGCCCTTGAACCGCGAGATGTTTTGCCCCGCCTCCGGCAGGCGCAGGAACACCTCGCGCCGCAGTTGCGGGAAAGGCTGCTCGACGTCCAGCCGTTTTAAATGCGCGTAGCGGCCTTCGAGGTCGATCGGGTGCACCAGCGCGACCGGCAAGCCCGTCGGCGCGAAGTCGATGCGGTCCAAATCGTATAAAAGGCCGTTCTCGATAAAGAACACGTTGACGAGCCGCCCCTGCGAGTATTCGCCGAAAAAGAATTCCGACGCCACCGCGCGCAGGACGGGGTTGTTCAGAATATTGCCGCGGAAGGTTTCCGCGCCCCATTTGCGGAAAAACCGGAATGCGTCGAAAAAGCGGTTCAACTGCCTGTCCAGTTCCGCGCGCAGGGCGCGCACGTAATTTTCGATGTGCCGCTTGATCAGGACGTACTTTTTGGGCGTCGCCCCCGCCGCGAACGCGAAATCGCGCCCTTCGGCGTCGCTCATTTTAATTTCAAGGCCGGGCAGCACGCGCACGTACAGGTCGAAGCCCTCGACCGTGAACATGCGGGACAAATCGGCGTTCAAATCGCAGTCGGGGACGCGGCCGTCCTCGACGTCGTCCATGCTGATGTCGAGCGCGGACAGCAGGGTGTCGTAGCGGCGGGGCTTGGCCCCCGTGTCCACCGCGGCGGGCAGCAGGGATTTCAAGGCCTCGCTGCCGTGCGCGGCGAAAAAGCGCGACAGGTACGCCGTCCTTTTATTGGCCGCGTCGTACTCGGCGAGGAGATAGTCCGCCATGCCGGACAGGTTGTCCCCGTCGATGAATTTCAGCGCGGTTTTGATCTTTTTGACCGTCTGCCCGTCGCGGTGCGCGCGGCAAAACCCGATCAGGCCCTCCGCGTCGGTAAAATCCGCCTCTAACGGCTCGGCGCGCTTGGCGGGCTTTTTGGCGAGCGCCTCGGGGGCGTTCCTTTTCAGATAGTCGTGGACCGTTTTCGCGTCGGCGATGCTTCCGGCCGACTTCCGTTCGAGCAGGCGGGCGACCGTCCTGTCGCGGCTACACTCCATCAGGACGTCGTAGGGGTACGTCCGGCGGGGCGCGAAACGGTCGAACAGGGCGGCCACGCGGCCGTAGTCCTTATAGGCGGCCTTTAAAAAATATTGGTAGGCGGGGCGGCGCCAGTGCCGCGCGGGCGTCGTCACTTCAGGATTCAAGGCGTACAGCAAAAGGGGCGCGTATGTCGTTTCGGGAATGCCCAGCCCTTGCAGGATTTCCATGAAACGGTCGAAGTAGCGTTCCTCGATCGTCGCGCCGCCGAGGTTGGAATTGTATTTGAGGCCGTAGTAGTGGGAATTGATAAAGGAGCATTGCATGACGATAAAAATCTCGTCGTACTGCCGCGCCGTCAGCATCGAACTGAGCGCGGGCAGCAGCATCGCGGTGTTGTCCGCCGTCTCAAACAGCGTCCTGCCGAACTCCATCAAGCCGCTTTCGTCGATCATATAATAATCATATCACAAATTCGGAAAAAGGACAACCGAAATGCGGCGGCGGCGCCGTTAGTGATTAGTGGTTAGTTGCGGTCGGGGGGTAATTGAGAATTGAGAAGGGCGAAAGGCAAAGTTCGGTCGGGGGTTCCGGTGTGCGGGCGGGTCATTCCTCTGTTAAATTTATATGAAAACGAGAGCCTATCTATAAGGTGGGGGATTTCTCGACTGCGCTCGAAATGACATTGCGCGCGGGGCGTGCCTCTGTCCGGTAGAGATTGCCGCGTCGCGCGTCGCGCTCCTCGCAATAGACTTGTAGCGAAATTAAAAGGCGAGCGGAATTGCGATGGATTTTTGCGACAAACAAAGATAAAAATTGATGATTGTAGCAACGCTACTATCGAAATTTTTATCAAAGTTTGTCACA
>JAISFM010000171.1 GCA_031263605.1 Clostridiales bacterium
CTTGTACACCGCTCACTGTATACGATTTCCAACACCAACGTTATGAAAAATGGTCTTGCCCGTAGTCCATGGGCGCCGGGTACGGGACATGTCAATATGACTGTCGGCGTAAATTCCACCGTTTCCATCGCCGCTACCGATATTCTGGATGGCGTGGCGCTCGAATATGCGTTTGCCTCCGGCGCGTTGCCGATGGGCGTCATACTCAACGCCAACGGCACGATCTCCGGTATGCCCGCGATTGTCGGAGACTATGCTTTCTCGGTCTATGCTTATGTGGCCGGTTCGCCGTGGGCAGGCTTGGGTTCGGATGCTAGCGGCAACAACAATAAGTACGATGCCAAACAATATGTGGTGCATGTTGCCGAGCAGCCCGCGCAAGTACCGGCTTTGGAATATACGGGTTCCGTGCGAATTGTCGCAAACATACCCGTCGTCGAAGAGTTCGACGTTCTTGCAGAGTTTTTACCTCTGCCGCCCGCCGGTTGGACGCCATATCTCGTTACCGTCGTTTCCGGCTCGTTGCCCACAGGACTTTCTCTTGGTGAGTTCGATGCAGAAAACGGCAAAATCGCTTTGACAGGGTCTCCAAAGGTCCCCGGTGTTTACACCGCAACGCTTCGTTTAGCCAATGGCAGTGAGTGGGGTGGTGTGTTTTACGGGACGATTGTCGGCTATTGTGACATAACGTTTACCGTATTGTCGGCCGGTGTTGATGTTGTTTTCGACTTGAATTATTTTGACGCGCCGACGTTTGAAACCATGCTTTGCGAACCCGGCGAGCAGGTGGAACTTCCCGCCCCGATTCGTGACGGATACATGTTTATCGGTTGGTATACGGACAATACGACGCAGAACGAAATAACAAAAGTAACGAGTTACATCGCGCCCGAATTTACGGAAACGTTATATGCAGGCTGGCTAGAAATCACGGGCAACGAAGCCGAGGCTCTGCAAATTCTTGCCGACAAGTTGGCTGCGGGTGATCTCGCGGTCACGGGGCAAATCGCCGACCTTACCGCCCAGATCAAGCAGTTGAATTTGGTCACTAGCGGACAAATCAGTAGCATTCTCGTCAGTTTGAGTTCCGTCAACGCCTCGTTGAAAGCGCTCGGCGTGAATGATCAGAGCATCAGAAGCGAAATAGCCGCCCTCACACTGGACTTGAACGAGAGGTTGGACGCTATTGAGGGTAAGATTGCCGGTATGGAGAACGACATCGCCGAACTTAAACAGCAGTTGCAAGAATTGCAAGATGCGTTGGCCAGCGGCGACTTGAAAGGCGACCCCGGTACGAACGGTACGAACGGTACGGACGGCGAGAAGGGCGATAAAGGCGATACCGGCGCGATAGGCCCGAAGGGCGATAAAGGTGATAAGGGCGATACGGGCGATACCGGCGCGAAAGGCTGCGGAAGCGTCATTCCCACCGGTTCCGGCGGCGGTCCCTTGGCATTCGGGCTTGGTATTCTCGCATTAGCCGCGGTGCTGCTGGCATTCGTCAAGCGGCGCGAGGTGAAAAACGAGGCTCGGCCGTCCGGCAACTAAAACCTGACTATATACAATAGACGCTGTCAGCGGCCGGCCGGTTTCCGGTCGGCCGCAGGTGGTTAAAAGGATTTAACATGAAAAAGAGTTTTAAAAAATTTATTTGTATTGCGCTTTGCGTTGTGCTCGCCTTTGCTTCGTTCACCGCGTGTAACGACCCCGAAACGCCGGCGGCGGGGAAAACCTATCAGGTTATCTTTGTCGAAAACGCGGGCGGCGACGACAGGAACATCCTGAATTTCCCGGAGCCGCAAACAGTGGCGGATGGCGGCTTGGCGAAACGCCCGGATGCCGGCCCGACCCGCGCAGGCTATGATTTTACCGATTGGTACGCGGACGAGGATTGCGAGGGCGCGTTTGATTTCTCGACGAAAATCACAAGGCGCACGTTCGTTTACGCGGGCTGGGATGTTCATATTTCCTATGTCAACGTCGTATTCGACAGCAATTTCGAGGGCGGCCCCGAGGACGAAACGGTTACAATGGAAAGCGGTCAAACGGTTTCGCCGTCCGATTCGATCACGCGCCCCGGTTATCGGTTTGTCGCGTGGAGTACGAGTCCGACGGAACAATACTATTTTGACTTGTCCAATGGAGTGACGGAAGACCTGCACCTGTACGCAGTTTGGGAAAAGGAATGGACGGTTACGTATAACCTCAATTATCCGGATTGCCCCGCGCCCATTCCGGAAGTGTACGCCGAAAGCGAGGAAACGGTTAGGCCCGACGATCCGGAACGGGTTTCGTTCGTGTTCGCGGGCTGGTATACGGACGTAGCCTGTACGGTTGCCTATGAATTCGGTCAAAAACCGGCTGCCGACGCGGACGTATTCGCGAAGTGGACGCGCGTTTTCTGGACAGTCGCTTTCAATCTCACTTACGAGGGCTCGGAAACGCTCTATGTCGAGGTATCGGTTGACGCGGCCGTCAGTCCTCCTGCCGACCCGACGCGGCTCGGATATGTATTTGTCGATTGGTTCGCCGACTCGGATTGTACCGAATATTACGATTTCGCGGCGGTCAGGGGGGACGGTGTTGTCGTTTACGCTGGTTGGGTCAAAACGTGGATCGTTACCTTTAATTATAATTACGGCGGCGCGCCTGTTCCGGTCACGCAGAATGTCCGCGCGGGCGAAAGCGCAGAACCCTTTACGCCGCCCGTTCGGAGCGGTTATCTGTTTGGCGGTTGGTATACCGACGATGCCTGCACCGTGTCTTACGAGTTTGATCCCGTGACGGCGGATGAGACCGCCTACGCAAAGTGGACGGAGGATGACGGCGGCAATCAGAGTTACACCGTTACCTTTGATTTGAACTATACCGATTCTACATCGATTCAACAGGAGGTCGTTGCCGGAACGTCCGCCGTCCGCCCCCCTGAGGATCCGACGAGGGAAGGGTATCGTTTCCGCGCGTGGGTGACGACGGCCACAGGCCAATCGTCATATAGATTCGGCGCGGTCACGGGTAACGTAACCGTCTATGCGAGTTGGACAAAGCAATGGGATGTAACTTTTGATTTAAATTATTCGGGCGCGGGCGCGAGCGTTGTCAAAGTGGACAACTCGCAGCGCGTCCTCCCCCCTCAAAATCCGACCCGCGAAGGGCAATGGGCTTTCGTCGAATGGAACACGCAAGCCGACGGCGAGGGGGCGGCGTTCAGTTTTGCCAGCAATATCGTAGCTGATCGGCATTTGTACGCGAAGTGGATCCGCACGGAATACAACATCACATGGGACTTTAATTTCATCGACGCGCCCGACCCTGCTGTGACGCAGGTTAAGCGGGGCGGTATCGCCAGAGAACCGGTGCGGCCGTCCCGTCAGGGTTATACGGTTTCCGGCTGGTATTACGACAAGGATTATACGAGGCCGTTCTCTTTTGGCACGGAAATTTTAAGCAATTATACGCTGTTCGCGCAATGGGAGCAGGGCTTTGCCTATCGCCTTGACCTTAATTATGCGGGTTCGCCTACGATTCCCACGGTAGTGCTGCCCATCGACGGCACTATTCCCGGCAAACCGCAGGATCCCGCCCGTAGCGGCGGCTATACATTTATGGGCTGGTCTGTCTTGCCCAACGGCAATCCCGATTTCAACGGTTTCGACGAGCCGATTACGGGCGACCTCACGCTGTACGCACAATGGCGGCACGTCTATGTTTTCGAGGCGGAATATACCGATGTTTCCGGCGTTAAAGGGGCGGGCTGGTCGGGCGGCGCAAACGCCGAAGCCATCATCGCTACGGATACCGTGACCTCGGCGGCGGACGCGTCTAACGGATATTTTTTGACATATCTTTATGCCAATGGAATCGAGATATTCTTTGACATTACGTCCGACCGCGAAATCGACGCGACGCTGACCCTTCGGCTGTCGGCCGAGCAAGACACCAATAATTTGCCAAGCGGCACGTTAGTCCTCACGGATCGGGAATATCTCGTAAAGGTCAACGAGCAGGAGATACGGTACGGCGGGATTACGATTGAAAATCCGTATCACGCGATGGTGCCGCAGAAAAAACCGTTTGCGGACGTCGTTACGGTTGGCGTTCATTTAGTCGAAGGCGCGAACAGAATCTCGCTGATCACGAACAACAGTCGGTCTATGGGCGGCACCATGAGCGCGACCGCGCCGATGCTCGACTGCATCAAGATTGATACGATCGCCGCGCTGACGTGGGACCCGATTCTGAAAAACATTTCGTAACCGCGAAAGGCGCGTGAAAAACGAATCTAATAAACCTTGGAGGAAACTATGAATATCTTTAAGCAAATGTTCAAACGCCGGGCGACAAGGACATGGTTCATCGTAACGGCGGCGGTTCTCACGCTGATGATCGTCATCAACGTTGTGGCGACGTCGACCAGTATTTACGGCCTGCTGTGCATCTTGCTCGGCAGGGAGCGCGCGATTCTTGCGGACGGGGCGCAACAGGTCTATGCCCACACATACGGGACAAAGGCCGAGGCGCGCGCGGCGGGCGAGGCCCTAAACGAACGGATCGTCGAGGAAGGCGCGGTTTTGCTGAAAAACGAAGGCGCGTTGCCTCTGTCCAAGGGCGCGAAAATCAGCGTCTTCGGGAAAAACTCCGTTAGCCTCGTCTACGGCGGTTCGGGTTCGGGCGGCGGCACGCACGAGGGCGCGAAAACAATTTTCGACAGTCTGACGAAGGCGGGCTTTTCCTATAACGCCGCGTTAAAGGCTTTTTACGAGAGCAAAGATTCCGGCGAAGGGCGCAGCAAGGAACTGTCGATCGAGGACAAAGGCAAGACAAAGTTTCTGTACACCGGCGAGACCCCGCAGTCCTCGTACACGCAGGCCGTAAAGGACAGTTACGCCGCGCATAAGGACGCCGCGCTGGTCGTGTTCTCGCGGATCGGCGGCGAGGGCTGGGACCTGCCCCGCGTCCCGCGCAACGGCGCGGAGCATTACCTGCAACTCGACGAGAACGAAAGGGATCTGTTAAAGGCGGTTTGCGGCGCGGGCTTTCCAAAGGTGATCGTCGTTCTCAACACCAACAACCCGATCGAACTCGGGTTTTTGGACGACCCATCCCATCCCGCCTATGACGCGCGGATCAACGGCTGCCTGTGGATCGGCACCCCCGGCGACAGCGGGATTA
>JAISFM010000247.1 GCA_031263605.1 Clostridiales bacterium
TGACGCGGCAATCTCTATATAAAAAGGCGCGTTTCGTGTTCGGTAGAGATTGCCGCGTCGCGCTTCGCGCTCCTCGCAATGACCCCGTAGCAACGCCATTTGTACACTCCCAATAATCAACCCATGTTTCTTTCCCACAGGCCACGCCGCCTTAACGAACCCTATCCGAAATTAATCATTTATCATTTATCATTAATCATTAACCAAAACCATTTATCATTATTTCTCCCGCTCCTAAAAAACGTTTGACTTTTCTCCGCATATAGCGTATAATAAACAATGTGAAAAGATTGACAATGCATTGTCAATCTTTTCGGAAACCGTTTTCCCTATCCAAAAAGGAGGACTCTCTTATGAGGGACGTTTACAATTTTTCGGCGGGCCCGTCGATGCTGCCCGAAAAGGTTTTGAAAGAGGCGCAAAAAAGCCTGCTCGACTACAACGGCAGCGGCATGTCCGTGACCGAGATGAGCCACCGCTCCAAACTCTATGAGGACATCAACGCGGAGGCCGAAAGCCTGTTGCGCGAATTGATGAATATCCCCGACGACTACAAGGTGATTTTCGTTCAGGGCGGCGCGTCGCTGCAATTCGAGGCCGTGCCGCTGAACCTGCTGCAAAGCGGGCGCGCGGACTACGTTGTGACCGGAAACTTCGCCAAAAAAGCCTATTCGGAGGCCAAGAAGTTTGGCGATATGGCGGCGGCCGCGTCGAGCGAGGACAAATGTTTTACCTATATCCCGAAAATGAAAAAGAGCGATTTCCGGCCCGATATCGACTATGTGCATTTGACGACCAACAACACGATATTCGGCACGCACATCACGAAGTTGCCCGACACGGGCGGCGTCCCGATTGTGGCGGACATGTCCAGCAACATTTTGGGCGAGGAGTACGACGCGAGCCGGTTCGGCGTGATTTACGCGGGCGCGCAAAAGAACATCGGGCCGGCGGGCGCGACGGTGGTCATCGTGCGGAACGACCTTGCGAACCGCGCGCGGGCGGACTGCCCCACCATGCTGAAATGGCAGACGCAAATCGCGGAAAAGAGTTTGTACAACACGCCGCCGTGCTTTTCGGTTTACGTGGCGATGCTTGTGTTCCGGCATTTAAAGGCGATGGGCGGCGTGCCCGCCATGGAGCGGCTCAACAAACGCAAGGCCAAAATGCTGTACAACTTCATCGACGATTCCGCGTTCTATAAAAACCTGATCGAGAAAAAGGACCGTTCGATCATGAACGTGCCTTTTGTATCGCCCTCCCCCGAACTTGACGAGAAGTTTGTCAAGGAAGCGGCGAAGGCGGGCTTATTGACGCTGAAAGGTCATCGCCTCGCGGGCGGTATGCGCGCCTCGATTTACAACGCGATGCCCGTCAAAGGCGTACAGAAGTTGATCGATTTCATGGCCAAGTTCGAGAAGGAAAACAGGTGATTTCCCTTGTCTATTGCGAGGCAATAGACAAGAAGTAGGAAGGACGAAGGACGAAGTAGGAAGTGCGGTCGAATTTCCGTAAAACGGGTTTGTCGGCGGGCAATATTGCAAGTAGGAAGGACGAAGGACGAAGTAGGAAGTGCGGTCGAATTTCCGTAAAAACGGGTTTGTCGGCGGGTATGAAACATACAGCATAATAAAGGTTTCTTTTTGCGTCAGCATCCGACACTTCGTCCTTCGTCCTTCCTACTTCCTACTTATGCAACCGACACTATCCCTACCCTATCCCAAATGTGAGGTAATATGTACAACATTCTTAAACTCAACGAAATCAGCCCGGTGGCCGACAAGGCGTTCCCCGCCAACTACTCGACGGCCAAGGACTGCCAAAACCCCGCGGGGATCATGCTGCGGAGTTTCAACATGCACGGCTACGCGCTGCCCGAGAGCGTATTGGCGGTGGCCCGGGCGGGCGCGGGCACGAACAACATACCGATCGACAAATACACGCCCAAGGGGATCGTGGTGTTCAACACGCCCGGCGCGAACGCCAACGCGGTCAAGGAATTGACGCTCTGCGGCCTCTTCCTCGCCTCGCGCCACGTCGCCGAGGGGATCGAATGGACGGCCGGGCTCAAAGGCAAGGGCGCGGAAGTCGCCAAACTCGTCGAAACCGGCAAGAACAATTTCGTCGGGCCGGAATTGCTCGGCAAGAAATTGGGGATCGTGGGCTTGGGGGCGATCGGCGCGCAGGTCGCCAACGCGGCCGTAGACCTCGGCATGACCGTGTACGGTTACGACCCGTTCATCTCGATCGACGCGGCGTGGAGCGTCAGCAACAGCGTCGTGAAAGAAACCGACCTGAACAACCTTTGCAAGGAATGCGACTATATTTCCCTGCATATCCCCTTAAACGACAAGACAAAAAACTTAATCGACGGCGAAGCGATCGCCAAAATGAAGCCCGGCGCAGCCATCCTCAATTTCTCGCGCGGCGAATTGGTCAGCAGCAAAGACGTTTTAAAGGCGTTGGCGGCCGATAAATTGGGGCGGTACGTGACGGACTTCCCCGCCGACGAGTTGATCGGCGCGAAGGGCGTGATCTGCATCCCTCATTTGGGCGCGTCCACGCCCGAGGCCGAGGACAACTGCGCTTACATGGCGGCCAAGCAGTTGGTGGATTACATCGAGAACGGCAACATTACGAACAGCGTCAATTTCCCGAACTGCTCGCTGGCGCGGACGGGCAAGTGCCGGATCACGGTCATGCACTTGAACATCAAGAGTATGCTCGTGCAAATGACCGACGCGATCAGCGGCGCGAAAATCAACATTCCCAACATGCTGTCCAAAAGCCAGGGCGAATATTCCTACGCGATGTTCGAGTTGGACGACGACGCGAACGCCGAAGTGATCGGCAAACTGAACGCCATCAAGGATATTTTGCGGATTCGGGTGATTCGGTAGGGGTTTAGTGCCGTTTTAAAATTTTATCGGGAATTTTTTCGGGGCGGCTTTTGCGGAAAACCCTTTTTGCAAAAAGGGTTTTCCGCGCCTTTCCCAAAAAACTTCAAACATTTAAAAAATGGAAAAAAGCCTTGTATTTTCTAAAAACCTAACCGCGTTGCGTCAAAGTTTCGGGCTTACGCAAAAAGAGGCCGCCCAAAGATTGGGCATACCGTACCAACGCTATAACCACTATGAAACGCGGCGCAACGAACCGAATCTGGAAACTTTGACGGCTATCGCGCGTTTTTTTGACGTGAGTTTGGACGAACTGTTGGGGAATGAAATCTTGATAACCCCCCGCGCCCTGCGCAAAACCGCGCCCCGATTGGACGGCGGCGAATTGGACGAACTTTTAGATTTGAGCGAAGCCCTGCATTCCAAGTTAAAATCATTGAAAATGAAAAAATAGACCGCGCTAACCGTTTAGATTCCGATTTGTTAGCGTTGGTTATGCCTTTTGACTTCCTTGTGAGAATTGCTTTTGCCGCGAATATTGGGATTGCCCCAACAATCGCCGCCAAGAAATAAATGGAAAATACACGCAAGGGAATCATTTTGTCCTCGCTGATTGCCGTACCCGAAACCAATATAAAATGTACGCCCGCCCACGCAATCATCGTCCCTTTTACATGCTTGTTCAAAATTACAAGTACGTGGCAAGGAATAGAAATTATTTGTAAAAACAAACACAACACGCCCGCGTCAAGATTGTTGCGAAACGCAATCATGGATATTGCGCTAAAAACAGCAACGGCCATGTTAATTGTCAAATATTCTATGCGCTGCGATTTCATTGCTTTTCACCTTTTCCGGATTGTCTTGCACCGTTGTGCCTATCTATTTTATCGGGCAGTTTTTACCCTCGTTTGGATTCTTCGTCGTAATATTGGGGTGGAAGCCGATAAATCGTTTCCTCTTCGATTAACCCAATTAATACACCTATATCAGCATACGTCAATTCTTCAAACGGCCTTCCGAACCTATCATCCCACGCGAGACTTCCGCCTGTCGTTTTTCTCAAAACAGGCTTAACCTTGTTGAAAGTGGCATACACTTCTTTTGCAACAACTTCGTGACCAAATCTATCACGCTCGTCCATCCTTTTTTTTGTATCGGAACTTATTCTTTTCTTTTCCTCAACCGTCATTTCCTCTTCTAACGATTCAACATAATCTTCTAGTTCATAACATAAGTCAGTTAATTTATCATACTCTATATGGCACTTTTTGAGTAAAGGATAACCATCAAATTTAAACATTCCTATTTACCCTCATTTGGATTTTTCGTCGTAATATTGCGGTGGAACCCGATAAATTGTTTCCTCTTCTATGATTCCTATTAATACGTTTCTATCGGAACGTAAAAGATCTTCATCATGTTAAAAGTTTTTGAAAGGGGTTTGGGGAAAACTTTTTTCAAAAAGTTTTCCCCAAACAATTGCGCAATCCCCATTTCCCTATTACCTATTCCCTATTACTTATAAAGCGGCCCGTAAGCCTTGCAGGCGGCGAAGTCCGCGCTTTCCAAATTCTTGGTGCCGAACGCGGCGAAGGAATGCGGGCGGAAAACATCCTTGTCGGCGGCATTGTGCAGGGACACGGGAATGCGCAGCATACTCGACAGCGTAATCAATTCCTTGCCGATATGCCCGTACACAAAAGCCCCGTGATTCGCGCCCCAGTTCGCCATCACCGAATAAACGTCGTCAAAAGCGGGATTCGAACCGGCCGTTTGACAAACGCAGCCGTCGCCGCAATCGCATTTGCACCTATGGTTAAGCCTCGGCGCGAACCACGTGCACGGCCACGTGTAATCGGTGCGTTTCCATAAAATGTCGGATACTTCGTCGGGCAGCGCGACCGTCCACCCCTCGGCGAACTGCAACGCCGGCCCTATCCCCTCGACCCAATTCAATCGTATCAGCGTGACCGGCATCTCGGCGCGCGTCAAGAAACGGCTCGAAAAGCCGCCGCCCCTAAAATATTGCCGGTTCGCGGGCGCCCATTCCGTAGCCTTTAACATCGCGGCGATGTCCTTATCGGTCACATCCGCCCACTTCTTCATCACGGGCAAGCCCTCGGAATCCCTGCTCGCCCCCGTCCCGTCCAAAGCCGCCGCGCCGCTGTTGATCAGGTGTATAAAGCCGCCCGCCGCCTTGCCGTCGGGCTTCCACCCCGTCGCGCGCTCGACGGACTCGGGCGACCAATAGGTGCGCACGTCCGCGAACACGGGCGACGACCCCGTCAGCAACTTGCCGAACAGCATCGAAAAGCCGTTCAAATTGTCGTTTTCCGTCGCGAGGAGGATTTGCTCGCGCTTGCCGTTCCAATCGAACGACGAGGACAGGATCGCCTCGGCAAAGTCCGCGTTGGGCTTGTAGTCCGTCCACTGCCGCTGCCCTTGAAAGCCGCCCAAAACCGCGTTGCGCCCGAGGGCTTCCTCGTGAAAGCCCATCTTCGCAAGTTCGGGGTTGCCCAACATGACGTCGCGGATAACGAGCGTCATCTTGACCGTAAATTCCCATTGCGCGGCGTATTCCCCCGCCGTCAACTTTTCCGCGTTGCCGTCCTTCTCCGACTGCGGGCAGTTCTTTTTGACCCACGCCAAGGCCTTTTCATATTCCTTTTTGTCGTAAATCCCCAAATCCACGCGGCGCGATATTTCGGTCATATCCGCCCATTCGGTACGGACGCCGAAATACTTCTGCATGAACAGCGGATCGGCGAAACTCCCCGCGATGCCCATCGACACGCCGCCGATCCCGACGTACGCCTTATTCCGCATCTGCCCGACCGCGAGGGCGCATTGCCCGAACCGAATGATTTTCTCCCGCACGTCGGGCGTGATCCCGCCGTCCGTCATATCGCGCACGTCCCGCCCGTAAATCGCGAACGCGGGCAGGCCCCTTTGCGCGTGCGCCGCCATGACCGCCGCCAGATAAACCGCGCCAGGGCGTTCGGTGCCGTTAAAGCCCCAAACCGCCTTGACCGTCAGCGGGTCCAAATCCATCGTTTCGCTGCCGTAGCACCAACAGGGCGTCACCGAAAGCGTCGCGCAAACGTTCTCTTTCAAAAACTTTTCCGCGCACCGCGCCGCTTCCGCGCCGCCGCCGATCGTGCCGTCCGCGATTACCACGTCGGCGGGCGAGCCGTCCGAATAGAACACGCTCTCTTGCAGCAGGCGTTTCGCCGCCGCCGCCATATCCATGGTCTGTTTTTCGAGCGACTCCCGAACGCCGCCCCACCGCCCGTCGATGATCGGGCGTATTCCTATTTT
>JAISFM010000268.1 GCA_031263605.1 Clostridiales bacterium
GAACAAACCTTTTTTCATTTTTTTCTCCTATACTCTTTCTTGCGCCGTTCTCCGCGCGGCCGGTTCAACCTTGAAACGGGCGCGGCCGAACGGACAATTTAACATAGCATTTATTATATTTATGTTAATGTCCTCTATGCTAATAGAGAATAGCACATTTAGTTTCGCTTGTCAAGCAATTTTTCGCGGTTTGAGTTTTTGCGCTCTTATTCTTTATCCGCAATTCGTCATTAGACTGTTGCGAGAAGCGGCGCGACGCGGCAATCTCTACCAAACACAGGAACGCCCCGCGCCTCGCTTGTCATGATCTGAGCGAAGTCGAGAAATCTCCCACATTATGCGCAAAGTCCTCTATCCTTAACTGTGGACTGTGGACTATGCACTGTGGACTGTCCCGTCATGTCGCCAACCGTTGCGCGGCATGGTCATTGCGAGGAGCGCAGATCGCGCGACGCGGCAATCTCTGCCGAACACGAAACGCCCCGCGCCCACTCCCTGTCATGCCGATTTGCTTGCGCCCCCGCGCGAGTAACGCGCGACCGACCCTCTTCCATCTTCCATAGTCCTCCTTCCCTCTTCCATCTTACATCTTCCATAGCCCTCTATTGCGCATTGCGCATTGCTCATTGCGCCTTGTCCCGTCATACGGCAAACTCGTAATTGCCCGACCCGATACGGATTGTGGCGTACCCGTTCTCGACGGAGATCGAAACGATTCCCCTCTCCCCCGCCGCTACCGCGCCGCCGCCCTCGGTCACCGCCTCGATTGACGCGGCGGGAATAATGACCGTCGCCGTGCCGTTCGTGGGGACGCTAACCTTGTACGTATATTTGCCCGTGGCCTTGTCGCGGCTCCATTCGCTGCGTACAAGCCCGCGCACGGTCATATACGCGCCTTTCACATAGTCCATGCTGTCGTCCGTGTACGGCTTGATGACGGCGTTCTCATAGCCCGGCTTGGCAAAATCCGCCTTTATGCCCGCGCTGTAACTGTACATCCATTCGCCCACCGAGCCGAACGAATAATGGTTGAACGAATTCATGCCCACGTTCTGATAGCCCTTATAGGAGTAACTGTCCCACCGCTCCCAAATAGTAGTCGCGCCGTTGTTCACGCCGTACCCCCACGACGGGTAATCGGTATTCTGCACCATGTGATAGGCGGTCGAATTGCGCCCGTATTCCGACAGCGTCAAGTTCAAAAACCGTATCGACACAAACCCCAGCGACAAGGTGCCCGCGCTCTTGAACGATTGCTCGGTTTCGATGTCCGTCGTCAAAATCCGCATCATCGCGTCCCTGTTCGCGGCCACTTCCCCCTCGGTGCTCCCCGGCACAAGGCCGAACGCCACGGCGAGCAGTTGCGAGCACTGCGTGGGGCGCGTCATCGCGCCGGGCGTGAAGACGCGCATGTCGTCCCTCACGAATTTAGTTATAAAAGCCGCCTTGACGCGCTCGTACCGATCCCGGTATTTGGCTTGATCCTCGGTCCTGCCCAAAGCCTCGGCGATCTTTTCCATGAGCATAAAATTATAGGCGAGGTACGCGCTGCCGGACAAACTGTGATCCGTCGTGTCCAGCGCGACCCAATCGCCGTGGTGGACCTGCGCCGACGTGAGCAAGTCGCCGTTCGGCTCGGATACGCGCACAAGGTAATCATACCACATATCCATCGACGCATAATTCTCTTCCAATATCCTCGTGTCGCCGTAAGCCATATACAGCGAATAGGGAATTACCACGCTGACCGCGCTCCAAATCGCGTCGCCGTGGTTGCCGCTCCTGCCCGTCCGGGGGTCGTCGCCCGACAAGCCCCTTTCGGGATAGGGGGCGTAGTTCGCGTTCGCGCCGTACATGAGTTCGTTGTTCTCGCCGATCAAGTTGTCCGGCCGGTGCTGCGAGTCCCGAAAATCGATCATGTACTTGCGGTAAAAGTTATAGGTGTCCATGTTGTAGTTGGCGGTGTCGGCAAAAATCATCGCGTCGCCCGTCCAGCCCATGCGCTCGTTGCGCTGCGGGCAGTCGGTGGGGACGGAAAGGAAGTTGCTCAACTGCCCCCAATAAATATTGTGGTAGATTTGATTCGTGATTTCCTCGTTGCTCGTCTCGTAGTAGCCCGTCCGCGCCAAATCGGAGTTGATAACCACGCCCTCGATGTCCGAAACCTGCGGCCTGTACGAGAGGCCGGAAATCTCTAAATAGCGGAAGCCGTGAAAGGTAAGGCGCGGCTGGAACGTGACGGTCTCCTCGCGGGCGAACGTGTAACTGTCGCGGGCGTAATCGCCGCGCAGGTTGGCGGTGTACAGGGTGCCGAGCGACCCGGTGTCGCCCTCGCGGAGGCTGTTGTCCGACAGGATTTCGCCGTGCCGCAGGGTTACTTTCTGCCCCGCTACGCCCGACAATTTGATACGGACTACGCCCGCGAAGTTCTGCCCGAAGTCCACGATGTACGCGCCGCCGGCCTGTGTGACGGCCTTGGCGGCCACGACCTGCGTTTCACGCGCGGGCGGGTCGATTTGCGCGACGACCCTCAACGCCGTAAATTCCCTGCCCCGCTGTTTGGCGCGCGTATAGGGCGCGACCCCGCTCCAACCGTTCGCGGCCGTCAAATCGCCCTGCGGGACGGCCTCCGCGTCCGCCCACGCGAACGGCGAGCCGCCGATCTCGCGCCGCGCGTCGTACCGCTCGCCGCCCAAAATCCCCGCGAAAACATACGGGTTCTTAAAATTGCTTTTCCAACTCGCGTCGGTCACGATAACCTGCTCCGACCCGTCGGAATACGTGACGGCGAGTTTCGCGAAAACCGCGTTGATACTGTCGTAGGCGTTTGAACCGAGGTACGATAATTCGCCGCTGTACCACCCGCCGTTCAAAACAAGCCCCAGCGCGTTCCCCGCGCCCGCCTTGACCAAACCCGTCACGTCGTAGGTTTGGTACTGCACCCTGTTGTAATAGTCCGTCCAGCCCGGGGCGAGGTAGTCCTCGCTCACGCGCGCGCCGTTCAAATACGCGTCGTAGGTGCCGAGCGCGGTGGAATACAGCCGCGCCTTTTCCACCTTCACTTCGCCGCCGCCGGCCGCCGTGAAATCCTTGCGCAAAAGGGCGGTGTTCGCCGCGTCGCCGTACGTCGCGTATTGATCGCTGCCCGTGGGGGTGAGACGCGCGGCGTAGCCCCCGTCGGGGCGGCTCACGACCGTGACGTTTCCGGCCTCGAACGGGTTGGAGTCGGGCGTAATGGGAGCCTCCATGAGGACGGTTTTGGTGCCGGCCGCGTAATATTTAAAGTCCCTGCCCTCGCCGACCTCGTTCGCGTTGTTGTCGGCCCTCAAACCGAAAGCCCCGTAGCCCTTGACCGCAATCGCCGTCGTTTCGCCCGCCTTCACCCCGTTTATATAGGCCGTGGCCCTGTCGCCGCGCACTTGGATAAACATTGTGTGCTCGTCGTTTCTGTTTGCCCAACGGATCACATCGGTGATTTCCGTATCCTTTGTTGTATATGTCCCGCTGATTTTGCTGTGGGTGCGCAGGGTCACCTTGTTCGCCGTGCCGATTATGACCTGCCAAAAATTCGTGTCCGAATTGGTCTTATGCCCGAACACGATTCCGATCGCGCCGCTTACGACGCGGAATTTCGCCTCGAAGTCGTAACTTGTCACGGATTCGTCGTATTGCGGGGTGATCCACGCCGCGCCCGCCCACGCCGCGTCCGTCCAGTCCTCTTGCATAACGCCCGTTTCGAAGGAGGCGGCCGCGCTCGTCAGTTTTTGGCCGTTGGAGAGCGTAGAGGTGACCCGCCAATAATAGCGCGTACCCGCGTCCAAAGCGGGCCCGCCGTATTCGATCGACGAGGTTTTGTTGCCCGCGACCGTGCCGGACGCCCAAACGACGTTCCCGCCCGCCCAGTTGGACGCGCTCCGTGAGACTTGGATCAAGTAGTGCGTTTGCGCGGTGCCGCGTTCGCCGCCGTTCAGTTTATAGCCGAACAGGGGGCGCGCCTCGTCGATGCCCAAAGGCTCCGTTTTAAATTCTGTCGTCAAATCGGAAATGCCCAATTGCCCGTCCTCCGTTACTTCGACGCCGTTATCGGTTATCGTCGTTTGGCTCAACGCCGTAGTTTCGTTTTTTTGCGAAGCGTGCCATACGCCGCCCAGCGGCAGTATCAAACAAAGAAACGCCGCTAATAGTTTTTTGATCATTACGCGTTACCTCCGAATCGCGATTTACAAAAGCGCGATTTACAATTTACAATTGACAATTGACAAATTAAGGATAAAGGGTCATATTGCGCGGCATTGTCATTAGACTTGTTGCGGAATTAAAAGGCGAGCGGAATTGCGATGGATTTTTGCGACAAACAAAGATAAAAATTGATGATTGTAGCAACGCTACTATCGAAATTTTTATCAAAGTTCGTCACAAAAAGACGCGCAAGGCCGCCGCAAGTTAATTTCGCAACAAGTCTATTGCGAGAGCATGGCTTTGTCATTGCGAGGAGCGCGAAGCGCGACGCGGCAATCTCTACCGGACAGGGGAACGCCCGCGCCCACTCCCTGTCATGCCGATTTGATTGCGCCCCCGCGCGAGCAACGCGCGACCGACCCTCTTCCCTCTTCCATCTTACATCTTCCATAGTCCTCTATTGTGCATTGTGCATTGTGAATTGTGCATTGTCCTGTAATGTCCTCTATCCTCTTGAAAATTCCCCTCCCTCGGAGGGGTGCCGCCATAAGGCGGCGGGGTGGTTGCGCTAATCACTCTATCCACAATTTGTCAATTGTAAATTGTAAATATCCCATCGCGCTATTGCCCTCATGCAAACCGCACCTCATACTCCTTCGCGCCCGAATCGCAATTCCACTTCGCGCCCCAACCGGCGGGCGCGCCGCCCTCGGCGAAAGCGACCGACAGGGTTAAACCGTCGGCCATGTTGGCGAACGCGTAGTCCTCGACCGTCGCGACGGCGGCGGGGATTTCAACGCGCTTGACCGCCGTGTTGCCGTAAAAGGCGTAGGCCGCGATTCCGGTCACGCCGTCGGGCAGGGCGACGGTTTCGGACGCGCCCGTATACTTGACGAGTTTCGCCCCGGCCGTAATGAAGTCGCCCGACAAAGCCTCGTGGGACAGGATCTGCCCCGCCATGCCGTAAAATTTGCCCTTGAACGCGTCGAGCGCGGTTTCGGGGACGAGCAGGGCGGCCGTATGGGAAAAACTGAGCGTCGTGGCCTCGGGCAGCGTCGAGCCCCGGAACATCACGTATTGCAAACTTTCACAGGCAAAGAACGCCTGATAGCCGATCCACGCCGCCGACGCGGGCAGCCGGACGCTTTTCAAATGATTGCAGCCGTAAAACGCCTCCGCGCCGATATGCTGCAAGTACATCGGCAGGGCTACGTCCGTAAGGCCGCACCTGTAAAAGCCGTTGTTCGCTATTTTCTGCACCGTGTAGGGGATATGCGCCGACGCGAGCGCGGCCATGTCGCGGAAACCGTTCAAGCCGATTTCCGAGGTTAAAACGCCGTCGTGCGCGGGCGCGATGACGACGGACCGCGCGTCTGCGGGGACCGAGCCTTTTTTGACCGCGCCGTTCGCGTATTCGAGCCCTTCGGTGCCCAGCCAATACGCGTAAAAGGTCAGCCCTTCCTCGGCGGGAGTCCCGTCCTCGACCCTGCCGCCCGCGCCGCCGGGCGCGTAGAACCACCCGCCGAAACGGTACGGCGCGATTTCGGGGGACGGCAGAACGACCGCCGCGCCCTTAACGGCCTCTTCGGTTTGAATGTCGTTCAACGCGCTGTCCGTTTCGATCATAGCGTCCTGATAATCGAACCGGATTTTCACCTTTTCCGCGTTCGCGGGCTTTACACACCCCGCGACCGCCCCGAAAGGCAGTAAACACATCACGGCCATCATAATCAATACTCTCTTTTTCATATTTTTTGCACCGTTCCGCGCTTGGCAAGCGCGATTTACAATTGACCATTGACAATTGACAATTGTCAATGGTCAAATTGCGGATAGTAGTTAGTGGGCGGTTAGCGGTTAATGATTAGTGGTTAGCGGTTAATGGTTAGTGGTTAGTGTCGGTCGGGGTGTATGCGGGGAAAACATTTTGTAAAAAGTTTTCCCCGCGCCCCTTTCAAAAACTTTCCGCATTGTACTTATGCAACCCGCATTCTTGCCTGTCGGGTCGGGCGTTGTCGAGGTCGGTTGCCAACCGTTGCGCGGCATGGTCATTGCGAGGAGCGCGACGCGGCAATCTCTACCGAACAGAGGAACGCCCCGCGCCCACTCCCTGTCATGTCGATTTGATTGCGCCCCCCGCGCGAGTAACGCGCGACCGCCCCTCTTCCATCTTCCATAGCCCTCTATTGTGCATTGTGCATTGTGCATTGTCCTGTAATGTCCTCTATCCTCTTGAAAATTCCCCTCCCTCGGAGGGGTGCCGCCGACAGGCGGCGGGGTGGTTGCGCAATGTCCTCTATCCGAAATTCCGCATTCTGCATTCGATCATTGCGCCGTATCTTGCCCGCCGACCCGCCCGCATGACGAAACCCCGACCGCACTTCTCAATTCTCAATTCTCAATTCTCAATTCCCTTTTTCCTTTCCAACGCCCGACATACTTACACAACGCAACCGCCAACGCCATAACCGCCAACGCCCCGCCTATGCCCAAAATATCCGCGCCCATCACCGTGCCGCACGACGCGCAGCCTTTGCCGCTCTCGGCCTTTTCGGTGCTTACCGTGACCGAAACCGCCTCGGACGCGTAGGAAAAATCCGTTTCCTTGATCCGGACATAAATAACGTACTCCGTGCCCGCGTCCAAATCGGTGAACTCGGTGCCGTCCTGCCATTCGCCCGTCTCGCCCAGCCGGTACTCCGCGCCCCAAACGGCGTCAACCGTGACGCTGTTTTGCGTCGCCGCGGCCAACGGCGCGTCGGGTTTCGCCGTCGCCGCCTTGACTATGGTTATCGTGTAGTCGCCCGAATCGCCGTCGTAATAGTCGCTGCCGCCCGCCTTGACCGCCTTTACGATAATCGTCCCGACCTTTGTCACGGTGAGGACGTTGTTCGTAATCGAGCCTTCGCCCGTGCCGCCCGCCACGATCGAGAAAACAACCTTGCCGTTGCCGTCGCCGCCGGACGCAATCAAAGCAATATCCGTGCCCGCCTCGAAGTTCGCGCCGCTCGTAACGGTCAGCGCGGCCATTTCCTGCCTGTATTCCAGCCCCGCCAGCGCGAGCGCGATAACCGTCGTTTTCACTTCCATCTCGGCGTTCGTCCCGTCCGGCATAGTCGCGGCGGCGGCTTTTGCGCCGATGAAATTCGCCCAACTGTCGGTCGTGTACATGTCGCCCGTATTTTCGGTGATAGCGTCTATCGCGGCCTGCGCTTCCGCATAAGCCTCGGCGGTCGTGACGAGCAACGCCTTCGCCGCGTTCAAGGCCGCGATTTTCGCGTCCACCGCGCCCTGCGTCCCGTCGTCCAACGCCAGAGCGAGCGAGCGCGCCGCGTCGAAAGCGGCGAAACTCGCGGGCGTATAGTCCTTCGCGCCGTTTGTCGTCCCCCCGACCTCGCCCGAAACCTCGGTCAACGCCTCATAGGAACTTGCCGTAATCAAAGCCCCGTACGCCGCCGCGTATTCTTCGAGCAATTCGGCGAGGGCCGCTTCCGTTTCCGCGCTCAAATCCTCAATTGCGCCGATTCTGCCGTAAATATCCTCGAACGCGTCCCAGCCAAAGGCGTAGCCGCCCTCGCCGAGTCCGCCGTCCGCCGCGTATTGATCCGTGATTGCGTTTATCGCGCCCGCGAGCAGCCCCGCCAACGATTCGTATCCCTCGTCAACCGCCTTGTAAACGGTGACCCGCTCGCCGCCCGGGTTATCCGCGCGTTCCCCGGTGACCCGGATATAGCCGTTCTCGAACACCTGATACCGCGCCGCCAAAGAGCCGCTCCGCACCGTCAACACCTCGCCGACCGGCATCCCGATTTCCAGACTGCCGTACTGGTTGCCGTTACTGCCGCCGGTGTATTCCATCACGCGCAAAATCTCGTCGGTGATAAGGAAGAATTGTTTCAACTCGGTGTTATAGGCGATTGACGACCAGTTCGCCCTGTCGCTGTCGCCGTAGGGCTTGGCCACGCTGTCGCCCCCCGTATAGTGGTTGCAATAGAACGCCTCCATGCCGCGTATATCCGTGCCCTCGAAATACATCTTTTCGGAATAGCCGATGTTAAAGCCTTTCGCCGTCCACGAGTCGTAATAATCCGACAACGCCGCCGTAAACTCCAAAACCTCCGCGTCGTCGTTCAAGAACGGCAGCCTGTTGCCCTCGATCCGCGCCGCGCCCATCCAGCCCGCGCCGTTGGGGTCGGCGGCGGTTTCGGCGTTCGCGTCCGCGTCGTAGTTTTTATTCAAAACGGTAGCGGCGAAATCCCCGCCCTCGTCCGTTTCGACCTTGATATAGCCGCGCGAGAAGTTTTGGTACCGGTTGCCGTCGGTTGCGGTGAAACTGTCGGCGAGCGGCATTCCCAACTGCCCTTGGTTCCACGCGACGGCGAACGCGCCCGTCACAAGCACGGCCTCGCCGGACTTGCCGTTATAGGCCAACAACGCGTTTTTAGGCGAGCGGTAAGACTGCTCGTAGCCCTCGGCAAGGCCTTCCAGCACAAGGACTTGATTTTTAATATTGGTGTTCGTCCACGATTCGCCGAAAGCCGTGACGTTCGCGCTCGTCAGCAAGCCGTTCGCCGCCGTCGTATAAAACGGGATTTTGCCGTCCGCAACCGCTTGCGCCAACGCCGCTTGCAGAGCCTCGTCGGTGTATTCACCCGCTAACTCCGCCTTTAACGCCTCTTGGATCCCCTCGATCGCAAGGTTAGCGTCGTTTATCCTTTTTGCAAACGCGGCCGTTATGTCCTTTATGCCGTGCCCGTTGACCGCTAAAATATCGCGGCTCTCGTGCAAAGCGATCGTCAAGGCCAAACCGGGCGCGCGCTCGGGCTCGCCCGTAACCGCGTTGATGTTTTGGCGCAGCACGATTGTCGCGGTTCCGGCCGCGCGATCCTCGCCCGTTATTTTGATATAGCCCGACCCGAAGTTTTGATAACGGTTGCCGTCGTAAACAAAATCGTTGCCGTAGGGCGCGCCCAAAGCCTCGCTGTTATACGGATCGCTCCCGCCGCTTAACGTATCCAAAAAACCGTCGCGGACGATAAACACCTCGTCCAACGCCACGTTCCAAATAAGGTAACTCACGCCGCCCCACGCATACGACGTCTGCGTCTCGCTGTCGCCGTAAATGAACCTCTGTACATAGTTGTCGCCCAAATTTCCCGGACCCGTTTCATGCCCGTAATGGCCAAAGTCCTGCCTGACCGCCATGATAGGATACCCCGGTATATACGGCGTTCCATAGGTAGTCCCGGCGACCGCCTCGTCATAAGCCGCCACGAACAGCGCGGCCACGTCCGCGTTGGTTTTCTCGCCGCTTGCCACCTGCGGATGCGTCAAACCCGCGCGGCTGCCGACAAACCCGTTCGCGCCTATCGTTCCGGCGGTTTCTTTAAGGAGTTTCGGAAGGTCGATGTCCGTTTCCGCGCCTTCCTCGTCGATATGCTTGCCGTAGACGGCATACTGGCCGTTGTCAACCCCGAAATGGTAATAACCGTCGTGCTTGCCTCCCCAACCGTTATGCATTTTCGACAACGGGTATTTTAAATAGCCGTTCAAGAAATTTTGGCAAAAGAATCCGTGGTTATCGCCGTCCAGAAAAAAGTGGTCGGAAACCGCGCCGGATAGTTTTTTCTTTTCGTTTTTAGAAAAAAGTTGCTGCAAGGGGCCGGACACAAATACCGCCTCGTCCGTCCCGAAATTGTAATGTATCCACGTCGCGCGCCCCCCGCCGGTAGCGTCGCTGCCGTCGTTCAATTGTTTCGTCCTGACCTGCATCAAAACTTCGCTGTCAAAACGGTCCCATTCGCCTTCCTTATTGGCAATCGTGACCTCGAAGGTGCCGCCTTCCGTCATGCCGAGCCGCGAGAAAAACGGAATGTTCCCCTTTATATATTCCTCGTCCAGCGCGTTGCGCTTATCCGTGGCCGTAGGCGCGGGGCCTTCCCCGGCGGCGGCTTCGAGGTCGGCGATAATGCCCCGAATTTTCGCGTTGACCGCGTCGATTTTCGTTTGCACGACCGCGTTCATCTGCGCTATGGTCTGCCCCGGCGTAGATGCGACTTGGTCGTTAAAGGTCAACCCGTAAGTAAACGCGTTCGTATCGGTTTCGGTTTCCCCGCCCTCGTCCGCCGCCGCAAAGAGCGTGCCGCCCAACGACGCGACAACCAAGACGATTGCCAAAAAGAGCGTAATCACCCAAGCCACCCCGCTTTTCCTACCCGTTGCCGTTCCCGCGCCTTTCGCCGCCGTTCCCGTTCCGTTTCTCATGATTCTGTCCCTCCAATTTTTTTATTTGTTTTATTGTTTCGTGTTTACTGTTTGCAAATTCCCCTCCTTCGGAGGGGTGCCGCCGCAAGGCGGCGGGGTGGTTCGCGGGGGTGGTGTGCGGAGTTTGCACAGGGGTATGCGGGGAAAACTTTTTGCAAAAAGTTTTCCCCGCGCCCCTTTCAAAAACTTTCCGCATTGTTCTTAA
>JAISFM010000324.1 GCA_031263605.1 Clostridiales bacterium
GTGTATTCCACGCTGCTCGAAGCGAAACAAACGTCCGGCGTGGCGGACGCCGCGTTCAAGCCCGAGCAAGGGGACGCTTTGACGGGCATAGGCGCGCTCGCCCTGTCGCAAGCCGCGTCGGCGGACGGTTTGCGGGACGCCTACACGGGCGTGACGGCGAAATTCACGGTGAACGGAATCATACAGGGCGCGGCCAACGCCGCCGCGTTTTATTTAAAGCACAAAGGCGCGTTTCCGGACGGCGGGTCGGCATCCGACCCTGCCGCGGAGGCGATTCGCAGGGTGTACCCGTCCGCGCCCGCCAACGTAAATTACGGCGCGTACATACGGGCGGGCGCGCCCGACGGGATTACCGTGTACCTCGTCAACCGCGTGCCGTTCGTCGAGGTTCGGCTAGAAGGCTTCGAGAACGCGGTCATGATATACTTTACAAATATCGCCGACGATTATCGTTCGGCGGAAACGTTTATGACTATGGTCGGCGCGGCATGGCACGACCAAAACGCGTTCGACGCCGCGCTTGAAAAAGGCAAGAAGTTTTGGGCGGCGCATCACGCGGACTATGTGGGGGTCGCGGATTCCGACCCCGAAAAAGCGCAATACGACAAGATTATGAACAGGTTTGACGGCGGCGCGGCCTATGCGTACGAGCCCGTCCTCGCGTCCACGCTCGACCGCGCGCCGAACGGGAATTGGGATGCGGTTATGCGGGACGGAGAGGGCTATGTATACCGAATCGTCAAGGCCTTTGCGGAGGGGAAAAACGATTGCTATATCGTCGCGGCGTCGGCGGAAAGTTTCGCGGGGCAGTTGGTTTCCTACACGCTGATTGAGGACGCGGGGGAAAGCGCGGGCGCGGCGCGGTATTTTATACGCCAAGTCCTTACGTTCCCCGACCGGAGCAAAGAACAGTATATCGCGGGATATCTGGACGCGGACAATTTTTATCTGTATTTGGCAAAATTCGCCGCCCCGATTACGGCGGCGAATTATCAGACCGGCGACTTTATGCCGAACGGCAAGGGAACAGAGGGCGCGGAACAAAGCGTCGCGGACGGTTTTGGGGAAGCCGGCGCATACGCCGTCCGCAGTTACGAGGGCATCACGCAGGGCGTAGTCAAAGCGGTGCGGAATTTGCGAGAGACCCTGCAAATCCAATAACGAGGAAAGGAAGTAAGGAATGGATAAAAAGAAATTCAAATCCACGGCCTTGAACGGTCTGGTCAACAACCCGACGTTCGTGCTAGTGCTAGGCATGTGCCCCACAATCGCCGTATCGAAGACGCTGACGGGCGCGCTCGGCATGGGGCTTGCCACGACCGCCGTGCTGATACTGACAAACACGTTGATCGCCGCGTGCCGGAAATTGATTTCCGACAAGGTGCGCATTCCCTGCTACATCTTGATTATCGCGACGATGGTCACAATCGTCGATATGTCGATCGAGCGGTTTTTGCCCGACCTGTACGCGATTCTCGGGTTATTCATCCCTTTAATAGTCGTCAACTGCATCATCTTTGCCCGCGCCGAAAGTTTCGCGTCCTGCAACCCCGTCGGGTACGCCGCGTTGGACGGGCTATCGATGGGGTTGGGGTTCACGCTCTCGCTGTCCGTCCTCGGGGCGGTGCGCGAGTTGCTGTCCTACGGCGGCTTGGCGTTCACGTTCGGGGCGGCGGAACGCGCCCGCGAGGTCATGCCGATTTTCCAAACGCCGGTCGGCGGCTTCATCATGCTGGCGGTTTTGATGGCGGCGTTCAACGCGGTTTACAAAGCGGTCAAGCGCGCGGCTATAGACCGCCAAAACGAACTCATGCGGGGAGCCGACCCGCGTCCGGACAAAGCGAATAAGGGGGTGGCGGCATAATGTCGATCGTAACGATTATCGTGGCGGCGGTGCTTTCCAACAACGTCGTATTTTCGCAGACCTTGGGGATATGCCCTTACATGGGCGTTTCCAAAAAGACCAATACGGCGGTCGGCATGGGCGTAGCCGTCATATTCGTGATGGCGGTCACGTCGCTCTTGACCTACGCGCTTTATGCGTGGGTGCTCGTGCCGCTCGATTTGGATTTTCTGAAAACGATCGTCTTTATCTTTGTGATAGCGGCATTCGTCCAACTGGTGGAAATCACATTGAAAAAGTTCGTGCCCACGCTGTACAACGCGCTCGGCATTTATTTGCCCCTCATTACGACAAACTGCTGCGTACTGGGCATTGCGATTGTCAACGTCACGGGCGCGGAGATCCACAACCTGTTCGAGGCCTTTATCAACGGCGCGTTCGTCGGCGTAGGCTTTTTATTGGCGTTGATTTTGATGAGCGGCATCCGCGAACGCATCGCGCGCAACGACGTTCCGCAGCCGTTCAATGGCTTTCCGATCGCGCTCTTGTCGGCGGGGATAATAGCGATGGCGTTTATGGCGTTCAGCGGGCTTGCGTTTTAACGCCGCATACGCGTTACGGTTAGGGAATAGGGAATAGTGGATAGGGAATAGTGTCGGTCGGAAAAGTTTAGCGCATTGTGCGGGGGGAAACTTTTTTGAAAAAAAGTTTCCCCCCGCGCCCCCTTTCCAAAAACTTTCAACATTTGTATTGCGAGAATAAAAGCGTCTTGTCAATACAAATGAATTGCCCGAACAAGGGAACGCCCCGTTTGTCATTGCGAGGAGCGCGAAAGCGCAACGCGGCAATCCCAACCGGACAGGGAAACGCCTCGCCAGTCATTGCAAGGAGCGCGAAAGCGCAATGCGGCAATCTCTACCGGACAGGGGAACGCCTCGTTTGTCATTGCGAGGAGCGCGAAAACGCAACGCGGCAATCTCTACCGGACAGGGGAACGCCTCGTTTGTCATTGCGGGGAGCGCGAAAGCGCGACGCGGCAATCTCTACCAAACACAGGAACGCCCGCGCAATGTTCCCCGACCGAAACTGTGGACTGTGCACTGTGGACTGTGGACTGTAAAAGGGGTGGTTGTGCCCACAACCGTAGCGCGCAAATAACTAAAAACCTTAATTTGTCAATTGTAAATTACATGAAATGGAAAAGCATAGGATTATACTATGGTCTGTTTTAATTTTAGGCGGAATAGGGGCGGTTTTAGGCCTTGGGCTGACCTACTTTTCCAAATTGTTCAACGTCGAGCGCGACCCGCGGATTGACGACGTGTTCGCGTGTTTGGCGGGGATCAACTGCGGCGGGTGCGGCTACGCGGGGTGCGACGCGTTCGCGGCCGCGCTCGTGAAGGGCGAGGCAAAAACGGAGAACTGCCGCCCGACCTCGGCCGCCAAGAAAGAGGAAATCAACGCGATTTTGGGCGCGGAGGGCGGCGACACGGAGGATACCGTCGCGGCGGTTTTGTGCAACGGGGGCAACAACGCAAAGGACAAATATTCGTATCAAGGCTATGGGAACTGCCGGAGTTCGCAAATGCTCGCCCAAGGCTCGAAATTTTGCCCTGTCGGCTGCATGGGTTTAAAGGATTGTTCAGTCGCGTGCGGTTACAACGCGGCGGACGTGTCGGCGGAGACGAATTATTCGGTCATTAAAAAACATCGGTGCGTATCCTGCGGGGCTTGCGTGTCGGCCTGCCCAAAGAAGTTGATCGTCCGCATTCCCCGTCGGGCCAAGTATTACGTCGCGTGCAGCAACCACGCCGCGGCGCGGGAGTTGCGGTCGTACTGCACGGCGGGCTGCATAGGCTGCGGCAAATGCGCGTCCGCCT
>JAISFM010000112.1 GCA_031263605.1 Clostridiales bacterium
ACCTACATAGCGGGTCTTGCGTGGCGCAGCCGTTGCTTCTACCGTAGCCTTGAAACGCTGAATGCTGTTCTTGCCTTGTTTGTAAATGCTTACAACAAATTCGGCGATTACAAACTACGATACCGTATTCCCGTTGTTCATAAGTCCGACCCAACTAACCGCCATTTCCATAAATTCCGCGACCTACCCATAGGATTAGGTCAATTTGTCTAAACTTGCGGTTTGTACACTCCTCAATTGGGGTTTTGTAACAAATAAAAATCAAATCCCCTCAACGCCGCTCTCGCTTATTACGATTCTTATAACTATGATAGTGTCGGCCATGGGCTCTAACGGCGTATTATGAGGCTTTTTGCGCTCCGCATTGTTATTTCTATGGCCGACACTATCATGGTATTGCCATTTAATCGGTCTTGATCAGCACGACGCTTTTCACGGGCAGTTTCGTGCCCGCCGGGGGCATTTGCTGTAAAATTACGCTGCCCTCGCCGTCGATTTCGTATTGCAAGCCCGCCGCCTCTATCAGCGCGCCCGCCTCCGCCGCCTTTTTGCCGATTACCAACGGCATCTCCGCCGTCTTGTAATCCTCAATCTGCTTCGGGTCGTCGAACACCGGCTGTATGCCCTTGTAGGCGAACAATTTGCCGAAAATTTCCTTTGCCCACGGCGCGGCCACAATGCTGCCGTAATAAGCGTAGCCTTTCGGCTCGTCAATGCTGATCAGCACCACGTACTTGGGCTTGTCGGCGGGCGCGAACCCTACGAACGACGAAACGTATTTGCCCTGCGCTATCCGGCCGTCGGCGTATTTCTGCGCCGTGCCCGTCTTGCCGCCGATTTTGTAGCCCGGTATGTAGGCGTTCTTGCCGCTGCCTACCCGCACCGCTTCCTCTAAAACCGCGCGCATCGCCGCGCTGGACTCCTCGCCGATCACGCGCCGCTTTTCGACGGGATTGAACAGGCGCGCGGGCTTGCCGTCCGCGCCCGCGATCTCTTTGACCAAATACGGCGTCATCAACCGCCCCCCGTTGACCGCCGCCGCTACGCCCGCCGCCAATTGCAGGGGCGTCACCGCGACCGCCTGCCCAAAGCCGATGCGCGCCAAATCCACCGTTTTAACGGACGATTCTTTCATCACGATCCCGCGGCTCTCGGAATGGAAATCGATCCCCGTGCTCTGCCCGAACCCGAATTTGTTCAGGTATTCATAGTACTTGTGCACGCCCAGCCGCTGCGCCAAATCCATAAACACGCAGTTGCAACTGACGTTGACCCCCTCGGTGAAACTCTTGCTGCCGTGCCCCGCCGTGCGCCAGCACTTGATCCGCTGGCCGTCCACTATCCGATAGCCCGGGCAAAAAAAACGCTCGTCGAGTTTGACGCGGCGTTCCTCGATCGCGGCGGCCATCGTAAAGATTTTAAACGTCGAGCCCGGCTCGTACACGTCGGAGACCATCTTGTTCTTGCCGCGGGACATCAATTCGGCTATGTCGTCCCGAGGCGGGTCGTTGAGGTCGAAACTCTTTTTAGTCGTCATCGCCAGCACCGCGCCGGTCTCGGCATCCAATACCAGCGCGCTCGCCCCCAACGGGTCGTATTGCGCGGCGGCGGCCTCCATCGCGGCCTCGCAAAAGGCTTGAATATTGTAATCGATCGTCAGCCGCAGGTCAAAGCCGGGGACGGACGGGATATATTGCGTCACATTGTCCGCCAGTTCCGTCCCTTGAATGTCGGTTTGGGTCAGCGAAAAGCCGGCCAGCCCCTTTAAATATTGATCGTAATAGGCTTCGAGGCCGGCTTGGCCGTCGCCGTCCACGTTAGTGTAGCCCAAGACCTGCGTCAAAAAATCCCCGTAAGGGTAGCGGCGTTTGGTGTCCTCCGAAAAATAAATGCCCGGCAGGTTCAGCAGTTTGAGTTTGTCGGCGGTTTCCTTTTCGACTTCGCGCGCGACGGTGACCTCGGACACGCCTTTTTTGGCGATTTTGCCGCGCAGGGCTTCGCGGTCGAGATTCAGCGCGTCGGACAGGGCGGCAGCGGCGCGGTCGGGGTCGGCGACGCTTTTGGGGCGCGCGTAAATCGAATAGACGGTATAGTTCCCCGCAAGCAGGCGACCGCCGGCGTCGTAAACGTTGCCGCGCGGAGCTTTGAGGGGCAGTTCGCGCATCCATTGGTCGGCGGCTTTGGCCTGCAACTCCGCGCCGTCAATCAGTTGGATATAGGCGAGCCGCCCCATCAGGGCGACAAACAAAAAGGTCACCGACACGATAAGCGCCAGCAACCTCTTTTGAAGCGTCAATAAAGTATAGGGTTTAACAAGTTTCATCGGCCGCCCCCGTATTATCTATACGGCGGCCGGAAAAGTTTTATGCCGCTTATCCGTCGTTAACAGAGTCGTTGCGAAACCTAAACCCGAAAAGAGTTGCGGGGGATTTTCGCGTTTAGGTTCCGCAACGACTCTAATTGGAAAAGAAATCGCAGAGGCGGTCAAACCAGCCCCTGATCGGCTCGTAGGCCGTTTCGTTTTTCAAAGGTTTCAGTTCAAAGGTTTTTCCCGCGCCCGCGCTTTCATAATCCGAAAATTGCGGGTCGTTCGCGCTTATGTCGAGAAGGCCGGAAATTTCGCGTTCCTGGTTTTGCAGCGTCGTTTCCAACGCCGCGCTTTGGGCTTGGAGGGCGGCCGCGTCCTCGCCGCGTTTAGCCGCCGCGACCGACGCCGCGATGATCAGGATCGCCACCGCCACCAGAATCAGCGCGTACACCGCGATCATCATCTTGGTCGTCGCGGACAGTTTGCCCGCTTTGGCCGGATCGGCGCGTTTTGCCCGCTCTTGGACGCGCTCCTTTTCCACAACCCGC
>JAISFM010000168.1 GCA_031263605.1 Clostridiales bacterium
ATTTTCGGGGTTCAAGCCCGCCAACTCCGGCAGCACAAACCGCCCGTCCTTGCGTATCAATTGCCCGTCGAACCAAATCTCTCCGCCGCCGTATTCGGGCGTTTGAATGAACACCAAATCCCAATGCACCGCCGAGCGGTTGCCGTTGTCGGCGTCGTCGTAGGCCTGCCCCGGCGTGAAGTGGATACTGCCGCTGATCTTCTCGTCGAACAGGATATCGCCCGTAGGCGCGGTGATATAGGGGTTTACGCCGAAAGCAAATTCGCCGATATAGCGCGCGCCCCCGTCGGTGTTCAAAATCTCCTCTAATTTCGCCGCGTGGTTGGCCGAGGATTTGACAACCTTGCCGTCCTTAAATTCAAGGCGCACGTCCTCGAACCGCAAGCCGTTCTCGATCGACGGCGCGTTGTACGTAATCACGCCATTGACGCTGTTCTTCACCGGCGCGGTGTAAATCTCGCCGTCGGGAATGTTGCGCTCGCCGCTGCATTTAATCGCCGGCATCCCTTTAACGGAAAAGGCCAGATCGGTGCCTTTGCCCGTAATGCGCACCTTGTCGGCCTTTTCCATCCGCTTTTTCAAGGGCTCCATCGCCTTGTCCATTTTGGAATAGTCCAAATTGCACACATTGAAATAGAAATCCTCGAACGCGTCCGTAGGCTTGCCCGCCAATTGCGCGAGGGCGGGGCCGGGATAGCGCAGCACGACCCACTTCGTTTTGGCGACGCGGATTTCATGGTGCACGGGGTGCGCGTACAGGCGCGAATACAAATCCATCTTGCAGCCCGGCACGTCGGACAGTTCATAGGCGTTCAAGCCGCCGCGCACGCCGATGTACGCTTGCATGTCGGCCATTTTACAGGCCTCGTGTTTCGCCCACGTTTTCAAATGCGTTTCGTCCGTGCCCATCAGCAATTCGCGCTGAATCCGGTTCTCGTTCAATTTGACGTAGGGGTACGCCTTTTTCCGGTACGCCGCGCGCACCAGAGCGTTGACCAAATCGAAATCGGCGTCGAACGCCTCGATCAAGATATTCTCGCCCGCTTGCAACGCGCACGAATAGGAAATCAAATTGTCCGCCAAGGTCAAAATGCGGGGGTCTGTCATACTTGTTCCTTTACTCCTCTCTTTCCGAACAATATAAGGTTAATCACTACGGTTATTATACCACAAGTTGTTCCTTTTTGTCCAGCGGAAATTTCGGGAGCGTCAGGAAGGAGCCCGCGAATGCGGAATAACGATTTAGTTTTGCGCGGTATGACCGACCCTGCGCGTTCCCGCTTGCCTTAATCTTCCTGCAAGGAGAATACGCCGTCGAGAAAAAAGTTGCCTATTATGTTGCAAAACACCGATTTTGGCCTTAAAATTCAATCCAAGCCCCCTTTCAAATATGCCGCTCCCTCGCGGTTTTTGCCGCGGGGTATTAGAGTCGTTGCGAAACCTCTCCGCGAAATCTTTACGGGTCTTTTCGTGTACGGGTAAGAAAAAAAACCCTCGTAAATCTTTTCTCGTTTAGGTTTCGCAACCACTCTATTGACCCGATCATGAACTATATTTTGCCGTCGTAAGGTATCAGCAGCGAAAAACATTCGGCGGTTCCCATGCTGTCCAGACCTTGATGGTAATAGGGGGGTGCGGATGCGACGGGCCGCCATTCGGGGTAGTACAGGTTTTCGGCCGTCCTGCCCGTTTCGGCGGCGCGGGATAGGACGGCGTTTATCCTCTCGATAAAGTTGCGCGCGTCTTTGTGCTTGTCCAGTTCGATAAGGCCTTGCAGCAGGTAAACGTGAAACCACGGCGTGGCGGGCAGGCTCTCAAAGCCCGACGCGTCCGAGGACATAAAATGTTCCATCGCGCCGCGAGCGGACTTTGCCGCGTTGTTTAAATACCGCGCGTCCCCCGTGAGGCCGTACAGTTTCGCGCCGCCCCAAATCATCGTTCCCGTGTTGTAGGTGTATTTCCGCCTGTCGATTTCGCCTTTCCCGTTGATCGAATCGAAAAACACGCCGTCCGCGTCGGAAAGGGTCTTGACCGTCCAATCGTAAAGTTTGACCGCCCTGCCTAAATACTTTTTATCACCCGTTGCCCCGTAAAGCAGCGCGCCGCAAACGACCGCCGGCCCGCAGCAGCACGTGTTGGCGGTTTCGCAATTGTGCTCCTTCCACAGGATGCCGCCGATTTTCTCGCTCTCGCCGCCGTAAAGGTATTCGGCCGCGGCAACGGCGCGCGCCAAAAACTTCGCGTCGCGCGTCAATTCATGCGTTTGCAAAAGCGCGAGGATCACCCACGCGTTGTCGTCGTAATAAGGCTCGCCCGCGCCGTATTTGTCGGGGTGCGAATTGTAATGCGCGGGCCCCGCCCCGACGGCTTTGTACAGTTCCAGTTTTTCGTTCGCCTTTAAGAGCAGGCGCAATTTCTCTTGATCCCCCGTGTTTTTAACATAGGTTCCCAACAGCGTCATATACGCGCCGTATCCCCATAAAAAGGAATATTTTTCGGCGCCCGGTTTCGGCGGGTACATTTCCAATAGGAAATCCTCCCCCTTGTCCCAGAACTTCTCTATGATTAAGTTGATTATTTCTTCGGCGTTGGTTCTGTTATTCATTGAAGACCTCCGTTAATTTTACGAATTACAATTTACAATTTACAAATTATTGACCTGTCGAAAAAGAAACTTTGGGGGTGATGCGCGTTTCTTGCCCACAGGCAATACCGCTTTCATGAGCCTTATCCGCAATTTGTCAATCGTCAATCGTCAATTGTCAATAAACGATAACCACCCCGTCCGCTCGCTCCGCTCGCGTCCACCCCTCCGAGGGAGGGGAATTTTTTCATATGTTGAAAGATTTTGGAAAGGGGGCGCGGGGGGAAACTTTTTTTCAAAAAAGTTT
>JAISFM010000218.1 GCA_031263605.1 Clostridiales bacterium
GCGACAGACCGCGGCGCGGGGTCGGGGCGCGGCTCGACGTCGCCGACGTACAGGTTCGGCCCCGCGCTCTTAAAAGGGGCGGGGCGCGCGGGCTCGAAATGGGTCTCGGTCAAAGGGACGATGATTTTCTCGGCCGCTTTTTCCTGCCGGACGGCTTTCTCCTCCGGCGGCCGCGCGGGCTTTTCCTTGCGGTTTTCGGATTGGGCGGGCCATTTGAAATCCAGCGCGGCGAGGGTCAGGAGCGCGATCGTGAAAAGATAGGCGATCAGCGCGCCGACCGGCCCGATTCCGGCGGACAGCGGATAGGCCAACAGGGCGACGCCGGCGAAAATGCCGCCGGCCGTCCATTTTTTTTCATAGACGGCCGCCGCGTACTCCGAAAACGTTTTGCCGGACAGCAAACTCCAATCGAAAATCATGTGCGTCACGGCGAGCGTGAGGAAAAAGAGGGCGAATAAAAGGACGGCTTTCTTTTTGGAAACTTTGACGGGGACGTCGAAATAGCGCATGACGCCGAGCGCGAGCGCGCCGGCGAATAAAATATAGGCGAACACGCCGAACACGCCCAACAGAAAGCCCTTAATCAAGTTCAAGCCGGGCAATATGCAGGCAAGGAGCGCGGCGGCCGACGCGAAAATCACGACGATCACGCCCAAATTGCTTTTTTCGTTTTCGCGATTGAATTGTTTGGCCAAAATGCCGACCTCCCGTGTATCCGATTATTGTAACATTTTCTTATCGGAATTGCAAGCGAATTGAGAAGCGAAAATTTAGGGAATAGGGAATATTAGGGAAGAGGGAATAGTGGATAGGGAATAGTGATTAGTGGTTAGTGGTTAGTGGTTAGTGGTTAGTGGTTAGTGGTTAGTGGTTAGTGGTTAGTGTCGGTCGGGGGAATTTAGAGCGTTTTCCGAACGAAGTTGTGATTAGTGGTTAGTGTCGGGGTTGGGAGAGGAATTTTTCATCGGTTGCGCTTCCTCACTCACGGAACGAATGACAAGGTTTTGCGCAATGCGCCCCGCGCAATCTACCCCGACCGACACTAACCACTAATCACTATTCCCTATCCACTAATCCCTATTCCCTAATATTCCCTATTCCCTCAATCCCAGCCGCGCCAGCGACGCCCGCAGTTCGGCGAGCCGCACCCTATAACGCTCCGACTTTTCTTTTTCCGCCGCCGCCACCGCTTTGGGCGCGTTGGCGATAAAACCCTTGTCGGCCAGTTTGCCCTCGCAGCGTTTTATTTCCCGTTCCGCGTTCTCGATTTCTTTTTGCAGGCGCGCGGACTCTTTTTCGAGATCGATCAACTCGTCCGTATAAATATACGCGTCCGCAAGGTCGGATACGCATACGCTCGTCCGGCGGCCTTGCGGGCCCGCCGCGTCGGCGATGAAGTCCGCCTCGCCCGAAAACGTCAGCGTCCGAATATACGGCAAACACCGGCGGACTAATTTTTCCTCTTTTTTACAGAAAATAAACAAGCGCGGCCGTTTGTTCTGCGGCACGTTCAATTCCGCCCGCAGGTTGCGGACCCCCCGAATCAGTTCCCGAACCTTGTCGAACCGCTCCGCGTCCCCGCGGAACACGAGTTTTTTATCGTATTCGGGATACGCCGCCGTCATAACGCTTTCGGGGTCGCCGGGGGCTTTGGGCAGGCTGCGCCAAATTTCCTCGGTGACGAAAGGCGCGATCGGGTGCAGGAGTTTTAAAGCGGATTTCAAAACGCGCGCCAAGACCGCCAGCGCGCCGCCCTTTTCGCCCGCGTCGTCGGAATACAGCGCGGGCTTTACGAGTTCGATATACCAATCGCACAACTCGCCCCAAATAAAGTCGTAAATCACGGCGCAGGCAAGACCGGCGTCGTAATTGTCCAGAAACGCGGAGGCGCGTTTGACGGTATCGTTCAAGCGGGTTAAAATCCACTTGTCGGCGGGAGACAATTTATAAGTTTCATTTTGTTCGGAACGGCACTCTTTATCCGACAATTGAAAATTGAAAATTGAAAATTGAAAAGCATTGTCAGGGTCTTTTTCGTTGGGCATTTGAGAATTGCTACCCGATAACACTTCCCCGACCGATTTTTCTTTTTTGGCCGGACTATTTTCTTTTGACGGGCAATCTATGACGGGCTGACTTAAAGAAAAATGTCCGTTACATTCCGCATTCTGCATTCTGCATTCCGCATTATCCTTATCCGCACGACACGCCTTGCCCGCCGATTGTTCCCCGACCGATTTTTCTTTTTTGGCCGGACTATTTTCTTTTGACGGGCAATCTATGACGGGCTGACTTAAAGAAAAATGTCCGCGCTCTTTTGACGGGCAATCCGTGACGGGCTCACTTAAAGAAAAATGTCCGTTACATTCCGCATTATCCGATCGTTCCCCGACCGATAATTGTGAATTGTGCATTGTGCATTGTGCATTGTGAAAAAATCTCGCCGCGTTCCAAATCTTGTTCATGAAGTTGCGCGCGCTCACTACACGCTCGGGGCCGAAACGCATGTCGCCCCCCGCCGCCGTGCCGTTCAGCAGCGAAAACCGCAAACTGTCCGCGCCGTACTTGTCGATCAATTCGAGGGGGTCGATCCCGTTGCCCAAACTTTTGGACATCTTGCGCCCCTGAACGTCGCGCACAAGGCCGGTAAACGCCACGCGCTTAAAGGGGACTTCCCCCATATTGTACAGGCCCGAAAAGACCATGCGCGCCACCCAAAAAAAGATGATGTCGTAGGCGGTGACCAGCACGTCCGTCGGATAAAAATAAGCCAATTCGGGCGTTTTATCGGGAAAGCCCAGTGTGGAAAACGGCCACAGCGCGGAGGAAAACCACGTGTCCAGCACGTCCGGGTCCTGTTCGATCGCCGCGCCGCCGCACTTCGGGCATGTATCGGGCTTTGCGTAATCGACAATCAATTCCCCGCATTCGCCGCAGGTATAGGCCGGAATGCGGTGCCCCCACCACAACTGGCGCGACACGCACCAGTCCTTTACGTTGCGCATCCAATGCAAATAAATCTTTTCAAACCGTTTCGGGGTCAGTTTGACGGTTTTGTCCTCGACGGCCTTGACCGCGGGCGCGGCCAACTCCTTCATGCGAACGAACCACTGCCGCGACACGATCGGCTCTATGACCGAGCCGCACCGGTAACAGTGCCCCGCGTTGTGCGTATGCTTTTGGATTTTGACGAGGAAGCCCCTTTCTTTTAAGGCGGCGACGACGGCCTCGCGGGCGGCCTCGCGCGTAAGTCCGGCGAACGCCCCCGCCCGCTCGTTCATCGTCCCGTCGTCGTTCATGACGCGGATCACGGGCAGATTGTGCCGCGCGCCCATCTCGAAATCGTTGGGGTCGTGGGCGGGCGTGACCTTGACCGCGCCGGTGCCGAAAGCCTTGTCCACATAGGCGTCGGCGACGATCGGGATTTCACGGTTCGCAAGGGGCAAAATCAGGGTTTTGCCGATCAAGTCCCGATAGCGTTTGTCGTCGGGGCTGACGGCCACGGCGGTATCGCCCAGCATGGTTTCCGGGCGCGTCGTCGCGACAGTTATATACTCGGCCTTTTCCGCCCCTTGCCCCCGCCCGTCGTTTTTTACGGGGTATTTGATATGCCAGAGGCTCGATTGCCTCGTTTCGTATTCGACCTCGGCGTCGCTGATCGCGGTTTTACAGGCCACGCACCAATTGACAATCCGATCCCCTTTATACAGGCGGCCGTCCCGATACAGGCGCACGAAAACGTCGGTCACGGCTTTGGCGCGCGGCGCGTCCATCGTGAACGCCAATCTGTCCCAATCGCAGGAACAGCCGAGGCGTTTCAACTGCTCGACGATTCGGCCGCCGTATTGGGCCGTCCACGCCCACGCGCGTTCCAAAAAGCCCTCGCGCCCGACGTCGGCTTTGGTCAGGCCCTCGTCGGCCCGCATCTTTTCGGCGACTTTGACTTCGGTGGCGATGGACGCGTGGTCGGTGCCGGGCATCCAGAGCGCCTCGAACCCCCGCATACGTTTATAGCGGACGATACAGTCCTGCAACGCGTTGTTGAGGGCGTGTCCCATGTGCAGTTGCCCGGTGACGTTGGGCGGCGGCATCATGATTGCGAACGGTTTTTTGTCGGGGTTGGGCGCGGCGCGGAAGTATTTTTTATCCAGCCATTCCGCGTAAATTTTTCCCTCGAACCCCGACGGGCCGTAATTCTTTTCCATACGGGAAAAGTATACCATAAAGAACGGGAAATGACAAATGAAACGCCGCTTATTCGGTTTATTCAGTTTTCAAGGCGCGGGGGAACCGGCGACAAATTTACGGTTGTAAATTGTAAATTTGATTGACGAATGACAAATTGTTGTGCGAAGAACCGCCCCGCCGCCAATAGACTTGCAGCGGAATTAAAAGGCGAGCGGAATTGCACCGGATTTTTGCGGCAAACAAAGATAATTGAGGCTTGCAACAACGCTGCTATCGAAATTTTTATTTTTGTTTGCCACGAAAAGACGCGCAAGGCCGCCGCAAGTTAATTTCGTTACAACTCTAATGACATGAGGTTGCGCATTCGGAATGAGAGAGGAAAGCGCGGGGCGTTCCTCTGTTCGGTAGAGATTGCCGCGTCGCGCTTTGCGCTTCTCGCAATAGACTTGTTGCGAAATTAAGCCGCGAGATGATAGGCGAGGGATTTTTGCGTGTAATGCGGGTAAAAATTGCAGTTTGTAGCAACGCTACTAACAAAATTTTTACCCGCATTACACACGAAAA
>JAISFM010000239.1 GCA_031263605.1 Clostridiales bacterium
GCCGGATCGGCGCGTTTTGCCCGCTCTTGGACGCGCTCCTTTTCCACAACCCGCTCCGGCGCGCGGTTCAACTGCCGCATCGTGCGGATCGTGGGCATAAAATCCTCTTCCCGGTAATGGCGCGCCGCAGGCTCCGCATAGTCCGATTCGTACCGCGTCCTATGCTCTTGCGCGCCGGTATAATCGGGTTCGGGAAGTTCGCGCTTAAATTCCTCGTACCGCTCGTCGTCCGGATACGCGATTCGCGCCTCGGCGTACTCGGGCGTTTCGCGCTCCGCGCGCAGGATTCCCGACCGCATCGCGGACGCGTCGTACCGTTCCTTTGACACTTTGGTCCTCGTCGTCGTTACCATTGTTTTATCTCCTTATCGGCTTTGCTTCGCCGCATTTTTTCTGTTCGGATAACGGATATAAGGTAAAAAGCAACCTCTTGCTTTTACCTTATATCTATTCGCTATTTCCTATTATCTTTTATCTTTTACTTTTTACAGTTTTTCGGCGACGCGCAGTTTCGCGCTGGCCGAGCGCGGGTTTTTCGCGATTTCCTCCGGCGTAGGCGGCGTAGGCCCCGAAACGAGTTTCACGCTCGCTTTGTGGCCGCACACGCAAATCGGAAAACTCTTGTCGCACACGCAGCCGGCCGCGTTCAGTTTAAACACCGTTTTAGCGGCGCGGTCCTCCAAACTGTGGAAACTGATCACCGCCAAACGCCCGCCCGTTTGCAACCTCTCGATAAAGCGTTGCAGGGCGTCCTGCAAGCCGTCCAATTCGCCGTTGACCTCGATCCGCACCGCTTGAAAGGTCTTTTTCGGAACGCCGCCGTAGCGGAATTTTTTGGGCACCGCCCCCGTCACGGTTTCGGCGAGCCGCCCCGTCGTTTCGATCGGCGTTATTGCCCTTTCGCGGACGATCGCGCGGGCTATCCCCCGCGCAAAATCCTCTTCGCCGTAGCCCTTTAAAATCCGCGCGAGTTCGGCCTCGGAATACCCGTTCACAACGTCGCGGGCGGTCAGCCCTTGACGCTTGTCCATTCTCATGTCGAGCGGCGCGTCGTTCGCGTAAGAAAAGCCCCGCTCCGCGCTGTCGATTTGGCGGCTGCTGATCCCTAAATCCAACACCGCGCCGTCTATTTTGCCGATGTTCAGCCCGTCCAAAATCGCGTCCGCGTCTTTGAAGTCGCCCCGCGCCGCCGTGAACCGCTCCGCGTAGGGTTTCAACCGGTTGCCCGCGTATTCGATCGCCTCGCCGTCGCGGTCAATACCGATTAGGCGCGCGCCCGCGCAAGATTGCAAAATCGCTTCGGCGTGTCCCCCGCCGCCCAACGTGCCGTCCAGATAGACGCCGCCGGGCCGAGGGTTCAGCGCGGCCACGACTTCTTTTAAGAGAACCGGCACATGGTATTCCATACTTTTCAGTTATATCTTGTATTCCTTTAAAGCCGATACCGCCGCGTCAAATTCGGAGCCGTCCTGATAGCGCGCCCAACGTTCCTTGTCCCAAATTTCGACGTGCCCGACCATGCCCAAAATAGCGATTTCCTTGGTGATGCCCGCGTGTTCTTTCAGATGGGACGGCAAAGGGACGCGCCCTTGGTTGTCGGTCTCGGCCTCGTATGCGGACGGCAACAAATGGCGCAGGGATTTCAAGAGGTCTTTGTCCACTACCGATTGCGAGCCGAGTTTGTCCGCGAAATGCGTTTTAAAGCCTTCCTCGGAAAAAGCGTACACGCAACCGTCCACGCCTTTGACCAGCACGAAACTCTCGCCCAACTCGCTTTTGAATTTGGGCGGCAGACGGAAACGGCCTTTATCGTCCACCGTATGAAAGTGCGTGCCGATTAACATGTGTATAGTATAGCATATTTTTTGACCACTTGCAACCATTTTTAACCACCTTTTTAAACCGATTTTAAAAAAACCTTTGGGAATTTTCGTCTGAATGTCCCCAATCGGCGTTTCAGAGGCTATTTTTGGACTTTCGGCGGGGAAAAATCGGTGGTCAAAAAAATATCCCCCGGCTTTACCGGGGGATATTTATCCTCTAACGCTTAAAAAACCTTTGGTTCGTTTTGCAGTAGCCTAATCGCAGGGAGTGTACAAATCTTTAAACCCTTTTCAGCCCTTCGCGCGCTTTTTGCGGACAAGCAGGACGACCAATAAGGCGGCGCAGGCAAGCGCGGCGGCCGTCAGCGCGATCGCGGCAATCAACAAAACTACAATCGCCGCATTGCCGTTTTCGGGCAGGCTCCGGTCTATTTTCGGCTCGGCGCGCGCCAACAAGGGCTCCTCTTTGGAATTGAAACCGTTGCCGAGGGGCGGAACGACGACCGTTTCCGGCGAGGGCGCGGGGCCCGCGTACTCCCGCGTTTCCGATACCGTCATGACCGCGGCGGGCTCCGCGGCGAGCGTTTCCACCGACAAATAGGAAACCAAAACGTTGCGCTCCTTGCCGGCCTCGGGTTTCAAAACAATATACCAACGGAAATAATTCAGCGCGCCCGCGTCGGGTTCGCCCACCGCGCCGAATTTCGCGCCGGACTTCAATT
>JAISFM010000346.1 GCA_031263605.1 Clostridiales bacterium
TAATTTTGGAAAACGATGCGGCCAAACGCGCGGCCGTGCGGGTTTCGTCCGAGCACGGCGGTAGCCCTATTTGCGGGGAAATCTTCAAATACGCGGACAAAAGCCTCGGCTTGATTGTGCCGTGCCGAAGCCTTGAATACCTCGACCTCTTACTTTCGTCCGACGCGGAAGTCGACGTCAACGTCGATTTTTACGCGGCGGACGAAAACCCCGTCAATTACCGCCCAAAGGAATTGTTAAAGAGCGCGGCCGTCCGGGTCAAGGACAAAAAATGGTACCGTTTTCCGGCGGGAATTGCGGACGCGAAAGGCGGCAAGGTGTTCACGCTGATTCGCCGAATGCCGCCGGTGCGCGTGTGGGGCGAGCGGGAGAACTACGGCGGGTTCGTTTCGTTCACGGTTCCCGGCGACCGTTTGGAATACGACACGTTCTTGACCGTGGTCAACGAGGATTCAAACCTGCCGTACACGGCCTGCAACCGGTATCGGGAATGCGCGGGCAATTACGCGGCGGCTCATCTGACCGACGGGCATATCGCGCCCTACGCCGCGCCCAAGATGTGGATGAGCGCGGAAATGGGGCGGGGCGGCGAATGGATTGAATTCGATTTCGGAAAAAAAGTTCGCTTTCAAGAGGTCGAATTGGTGTTCAATTCCAATTTGAACGCCAAGAGTTTTACGCCCGCGATGAACAGAGTTGCGTCCGAGATCGTCAAAAAATACGCGGTCGTTTTGGCCAATGGCGGGAAAGAGGAAATCTATTTTGCCGACGGCGGCAATTTCAAACGCTTTGTGCGGATTGAAAAGCCCGCCGAAGCCGAAAAGGTCGTCGTCCGTATAGAGGAAACGCACGGCTCGCGGTACGCGCAGGTGTTTGACGTTCGCATTAACACATGAGGCAACGGCGAAGCGATCCCGAAAACAGGCCGTTAAAGTTGTTGCGGGGAGCGCGGCGCGGCAGTCTCAAAACATAAAACAACTCGCGAAAGCGGGTGTTTATAAATTTTTTTGGAGGAGGAAAAATTTATGAAACAGTTCAACAAGTGGAAAAGGCTGGCTGCGCCCCTTTGTCTGGCGTTCCTGCTGGCAGTGTCGGCGGCCTTTGCAAACCTCGCGTCTGTCCATTTCGCGCGGGGCGCGGCGGAGGGGTCTTACGCCGCTTACAACTTCGCTAACGGCACGGGCGGGTGGACGGTTCCCGACGGGATCGACTATTATCTGGGCCGGAGCGCGGCGCAGATTGTGGCGAACGGTACGGGCGGGCTGTATTTATACAACGACGCGCTGGCCGTAAACGGCACAACGAGCAACAGCGTTGTGGTCAAAATGCGGGTGGACGCCGCTTCGGTTTCCGGTTTATCGGCGAAGTTCAACGTTGGCGCGGTCGATTCCGCGGGATTGATAGACGTGCCGTATGCGTCGGGCGAACAGGCCAAGATGAACACGGGGGCGTTCGCCTATTTCACCTTTGATTTGTCCGGCACCGCGTTTAATACGGCGAGCGTGACGACATTGCGCTTCGACCCGATTTCCGGCTGCGCGGCGGGCGACAAGGTAACGATTGCGTTCATCGTGTTTTGCGCGGCGGGCGACGTCGCCGAATTTGCCAATGACGGTTTTGATATAGGGAAAAGCGGGAGCGCGCACGCGCAGAGCGACGCGCATGTGATTGACTTTAACGAGGGGCCGGGCAACCCGTCCGCTACAAGCCGGACGCCTTATTACAACGGTTGGCAGACATTCAGAGTTTCTACCGGCGGGACCGTGGCGACGGATGTCACATGGGAAATTAAGGAAACGGAAAACGCGGCCCCGAACATGGCCGGCAATGTTATGAGCGTTCAATTTGTGGCGAATGCGTCGGCGACCGACCAAAGGCTAACGTTCATAAATAACGGCAACGAGCCGGTGCTGACGGGAGATTACGCGGTCGTCGGGCTTTGGTCAAGCCATGCCTTTGCCGTACCCGCAAACGACAGCACATCGCCTTCGCTTAACAACTCTTCCGCCGGTTTTAAAGTCGCGGCGGAAGGGGTCGGCAGTGCTACGCCCGCTCCGAATCTTGAGCCGAGAGTAACGGCTTTCCCTTTTAATAAATACCACAGTACGGCAGATCCGGCTTCTCCGGACTTGGCGGCCGGTTATAACCTCATATATTTTCCGCTAAGCCTGTTTAATTTTAACGGCACAACCCAAGGCGGCGGCAACGCTTCCGTAATGTTTACAACCCGTTTCGATATTGCGCCGTTGGTGGCAAAAAGGCTTTTGGATGCAGGCGCGATTCAGGCTGGGAACATTGTTCAGATCGACGTCGATTTCATCGTGATCGGCGGCAAGGACGACGGCTCGCATACCAACTACCCGAAAGGCGTTTGGGACAAATACGCGTCCTCGGCGCAAATCCCGGTGGACAGCGTGACGGTCAGCCCGTCCGCGGAAACCGTTTCCGTCGGAGAAACAAAGGAGACCTTATCGGCGACGGTATTACCCGTGGGCGCGACCGATAAAACGGTCGTATGGTCGAGCGGCGACTCAACCAAAGTTATGGTCAATCCCGAGACGGGCGCGATTACGGGCGTCGCCGAGACAACCGAGCCGGTTACAATCACCGCGGAGTCCGTGGCCGACGGCACAAAATCCGGTTCGTGCCAAGTCACGGTCAACACGGTGAAAGTCGGCTCGATCACCGTGAACGGGAGCGGTTTCATGATTACGGGTACCTATCAAATGTTGACCGCGGACATATTGCCCGCGACCGCGACGAATAAAACGGTCACATGGAGTTCGGGCAACAAAACGGTGGCGGTCGTCGATTCCGCGTCGGGCAAGGTAGATGCGTTGACGGTGGGCGAGGCCAGAATAACGGCGACAGCGGCCGACGGCAGCGGCGTAACGGGATATTTAGACGTCACGGTAACCGACTCCGCGGTCTCGGTGACGGGTGTGGCCTTCGATTTCACGTCGGCCGATATGCCGATCGGCGGGACGCTGCAATTAACGGCGACCGTGGACCCTTTGGACGCGACCGACCAAGCGGTTGAATGGGCTTCCAACAACGAGGGCGTGGCGACGGTTTCCGAAACGGGCAAAGTGACGGCACGGGCGGCGGGCGATGCGAAAATTACGGTTACGACCCGCGACGGCGGCAAAACCGCGACTTGCGATGTCCATGTGTCGGCGGTTGCGGTCGATTCAATTACCGTGGTCGGCGACGAGGCGATGAGCATAGGCAGCGCGCAGACGCTGACGGCGAACATATTGCCCGAAAACGCGACTGTCAAAACGATCGTATGGAGTTCGGGCAATGAAACAGTGGCGACGGTCAATCCCGAGACGGGCGCGGTCATGGCGTTGACGGCCGGCGTGGCAAGGATAACGGCGGCGGCGACGGACGGCAGCGACGCAAGCGGGTACAAGGATATTACGGTTTCGGCGGTTTTGGTCGGTTTGATTACCGTAAACGGCGCGGCCGCGATGACCATAAACGGCACGCAGACGCTGACGGCGAGCATATTGCCCGTAAACGCGACGGATAAAACGGTCACATGGAGTTCGGGCAATGAAACGGTGGCGACGGTTAATTCCGAGACAGGCACGGTAACGGCGTTGACGGCCGGCGTGGCAAGGATAACGGCGACGGCGGCGGACGGTAGCGGCATAAGCGGGTACAAGGATATTACGGTGTCCGCGGTTGCGGTGTCGGGCATCACTTTGGAACCCACGGAGGTTTCTTTACGGATCAATGAAAAACAGCAACTGACGGCGGACGTATCGCCCGGAAACGCGACCGACAAAGGGGTTATATGGGCTTCCGACGACGAGGGTGTGGCGAGGGTTTCCGAAACGGGCGAAGTGACGGCGGTTGGGCCGGGCACGGCGACAATTACGGCAAAGTCGGCGGCCGACGACACAAAGGTCGCGTCCTGCGCGGTGACGGTATCCTCTGAAATTTCGGTAATCGGCGTTACGGTGTCCAATACGGCCATAACGTTAAAGGCCGGCGAAACCAAACAATTAAGCGCCGCAATCGACCCCGGAAACGCCACGGACAAGACGGTAACGTGGACATCGAGCGACGAAACGGTCGCGAGCGTCGATGAGAACGGTTTGGTGACTGCCAAAAAGGCGGGCATTGCGACAATCCGCGCGACGGCCGCGGACGGCGGCGCGTCCGCAACCTGCGACATTCAAGTCACAGAGGACGAGGCCCCGCCGACAGCGGCCCCGGCTAAATCCTGCGGTTCGATTGCGGGCGGCGGCATAGGCGGCTGGTTCGCGGCCACGGTGGTTCTGGTGGGCTTGTTCCTTGTGTATCAAGCCGTTGCGAAAAGGGCGCGGCGCGGCAATCGCAGTGAAAACTGAAATTATTGCGCGAGGGAGTTTTCATGAAACTACAAGACTTTCAGATACGCGACCCGTATATCGTTTTGGAAAAGGGCGATTACTACATGTTCGGGACGGCGGGCAACGACTTGTGGGGGCAGGGCTGGGATTTTTCGATCTATAAATCCGCCGATCTCGTCGATTGGCAAAGGATTGAAAACGCAGTCCGCCTCCCGCGGGATTTTTGGGCCGATAAAGAATTTTGGGCGCCCGAAGTTTATCGTTGGGGCGGCAAATTCGTGATGTTCATGACCTGCATGAAAAGCGGCCTGAACCGCGGCACGCACACGTTCATATCGGACAGGATCGACGGCCCCTTTGTCCCCGCCGCGCCGCTGCCCGTGACGCCCCGCGAATTGATGTGCTTGGACGGGACTTTGTATGTGGATCCGGAGGGCGCGCCCTATATGGTATTCAGCCACGAGTGGCTGCAAGCCGGCAACGGCGCGTATATGGCAGGGCGTTTGAACGACAGCCTCACCGCCCTTGTTGAAAAGCCCAAGACGCTGTTCACCGTCCGCGAAACGGGCTGGTGCCGAGAGATCGATTTTCAAGGCGCCGTCGGGTATCCGTCCGACGGCCCGCAGATTTACACGTGCGCGAACGGCGATCTGTTGCTGTTGTGGTCGTCGCTCGGCCCCAAAGGGTATTTCACCGCGACCGCCCGCTCGAAATCCGGCATTTACGGGCCTTTTAGGCCTGAAAAACTTCTTTACGACCGCGACGGCGGGCATAGCATGATTTTCCGCGATAAAAGCGGCGCGATGAAATTCGCCTTTCACAGCCCTAACGACATTCCCGGCGAGCGGGCGCGCATTGTCGGCATCGTCGAGCGCGGCAACGATTTATTCGTCGCCGAATAGGGCGAAACTTTCAACATTTTATGAACTTTCAGGGCAAACGCATGAAGATAAGATATAGGCAGGGGAAGAATGATAGGAGAATAAAAGAGGAAGTGATATAATAAGAAGCGCGGTAGAGGATTCTCGCCACATTCGGCGTCATAATCCTTGTGCGGCTATGCGGAAACGCAAGGCGTTCAAGAGAAAATAAGAAAATTATTCTCACGCTTGTTTCTTTGCTCATTACATGAAGTGAGCGATTCCCCTTGTAAGACTTACGGACTCGGGCACGGGGCGGCAATCGCTCCGCGCCCCCGCCAACCGTAACGGGGACAAAAAGCCTTGCCACTGCCCCGTTTTCATGGGTATAGGTAGAGGCGTTTATTTCGCATAGCCGAATGCGATAGAAATATCCGGTTGGGGCGGGGTTATATGACCCCCGTTAAAAAGTGTCGCACATTTTATAGAAAACAAATAAGAAAAATAAAATTCAGCGCAGGCAAAAAACATCCGAACACATTTTTTGTTGTCACCTCAATATTTCACGGTCATGACGATGGACTGGGGGTAATTGCCGAATTTTTTGCCGAAAAGGTTGATGCCGCCGCGATGAAGGGCGGTTTCCTTGACGCCTATCGAGAATTGAATGAAGGAGTTTTCGGCAAGGCGCAGGTCTTTGACCGTCAAAAGGCGGTTGAGGCAGGCGTTGCCCTCGAAGGTGCCGGAACGGTTGACCGTAAAGGATTTTAGGACGCCGAACTGTGTGCTGTTCCTGTTCCAATATTTGGGCGAGTATTTGCCGCGCCTGCCGCCGAAATCGCCCGGCGAGGTGAAGGTGGCCGTTTCCTTGCCGTTGATCAGCACCGTAATGTCCGAGGGCCAGTCGTTCCGATAATAAATGGCCTCGGAACAGACCTCGAACGAAAACGTGATTTCTTTAGGCGTTTTGCCCGCGAGGAAATGATTGGGGAAACTGTAACTGATAAAGCCGGTCTCAAACCATAAGAGTTCCGCTTCCGCGCGTTCGGGGGAGAAAAAGACGTTGGGGTTGTCGAAAGCCGTCAATTCGCGGGTCGCGCCGGTCATGCCGCAGGGAGCCGTAATAGCGCATTCCGTAAACTGCCCGAGCGGCATTTCGACTGAGAATTCCTTCATCTTTTCCTCGCGCACGGGCGGGTCGTCGAAACGGACGGACAGCGACATCAAGGATTTGTTGCACATTTTGCTGTGCCCCTTGACGCTGGGCTGGTAATTGACAAAGATCAGGCCGGCGTCGGTCAGCACGCCTATGTGTTTGGACACGGAGGAAATCGGCATTTCCAGCGTCTTAGAAATTTCCAGCAGGTTTTTCGGCCCGTATTGCAAAAGGTGCAGGATTTTCAGCCTGTCCTCGGCGGACAGGGCTTTTCCGACGGCGCAAAGTTGCGGATACGACTGCTTGTCATAGATCGAAAGAGAGAGGGCCTTTTCGGCTTTTACGATTTCGTCCATGAGGATAGTATACACGATCGAGGCGGGGCGTGTCAAACAGGTGCGGATATTTGGGAGTGTACAAATAGCGTTGCTGCGCGCGAACGAGAGAGGAAAGCGCGGGGCGTTCCTCTGTTCGGTAGAGATTGCCGCGTCACGCTTTGCGCTCCTCGTAATGACACGCGGGGCGTTTGCGCTCCTCGTAATGACCGCGTATTCATTTCGCTACAACTCTAATGACCGGTATCAACGCGGTTTGTACACTTCCGCGGACATTTGAACGGCATGTCAAAAGAGGCACCGCCGCTCGGCGGAGGGAACGCGTAGGGTTTATAGTATTCAGTTTTCAAGGTGCGGGGAACCGGAAGCAAATTTACGATTTACAATCGTAAATTTGAAGTACAATTTACAAATGATAAATGACAAATTTCGGCGTGAGTAATTTTGCGCAATTATGTGGGAGATTTCTCGACTTCGCTCGAAATGACAAATCAATTCACAATGCACAATTAAGGTCAGGTGGGAGATTTCTCCGCTTCGGTCGAAATGACATTGCGCGTGGGGTGCTCCTCTGTGCGGTTGAGATTGCCGCGTCGCGTGTTCCACGCTCATGACCCCGTAGCAACGCGGTTTGTACACTCTCACAATAGTCGGTATGGAACATTTTCGTGGGTTGTCTTTTGTCTTTTGGCGACTTTTTGGTTTAAAACTGTCAACGGCAATAAATTATCTAAATTTTTTGCTCATAGCGATGCGACGGCCAAAAATTTTGTCGGTTTTAAACTCAAAAATTCATCCAAAATCCATCCGCGAAAATGCTCCATAGCGACGAATATTTTCCATATTTTTACGATAGTACAAAAAGCATTTACTTTTGGGCAAAGACAAGGCGCGCGGAATTTGCTATAATATAGTGAACGCAAACTCAATCAAGGCACATTTCAATT
>JAISFM010000352.1 GCA_031263605.1 Clostridiales bacterium
CCGAGACCTTTTTTTCCGACCTTGCGAACGACGCGTTCAGGCGCGGCGCGGATCAAAAATACACGTCGCTCACGGCGATGAAAACCGCGTTGGAGAGGGTGGACAGGCAAATTTACGACGCGATACATACGTTGGGCTAACGGGTTGGGGAAGTGTTCGCGGATTGTTCCGTTCCCAATGGAATTGTTCAAACCGCAAGTTAAAAATATTTCCCCTTGCGGATTGACCACTGCTCAAAAAAAGTGATAGAGGCGGTACGAAATGAAACGGTTAAATTTAAACGCCGTATTCGGCGCGGCGGCAATTGTAACGACGGCGGGGCTGTGGCTCGTTCTGTCGGTCGTAAAGGACGAGTACGCGGCGGGGCTCGCGCTGTTCGGCGGGGTCGGGTTTTGGGCGTTATTTTTCGCGCTTAAAGCGGCGGTTACTCGCGGGTTGAGCCGCCCGAACGGCGCGGGGCGCGAACGCGCGGCGGGGAAACGCAAACCCCTTTTCGGCGGCGTAAAAGAGCGAGCGCGGGGGATAAGGGCGTTCTTTTCCGAATGCGGCGGCAAGGTAATCGCCTCGATGTCGGTCATGGGCTTGGGGCAACTGCTGCAAAAGCGGTGGGCGAAAGGGGCGGTATACCTTATAATACAGGCGGGGGCGGCGGTCTTTTTCGTTATGAGGGGAGCGGCGATGCTCGCGGGGCTGTTCACGTTGGGCACGGTGCGCGGCAACGCGTGGTACGGCGTAGAGGGCGACAATTCGGTGACGATGCTCATAATGGGCATATTTGCGGTTATAGTTTTGATTATATACTTCGCGCTGTACGCCGCCAACGTACGCGACGCGTTCGCCGCGCAGAAAGCGATCGAACGCGGGAAAGAGCCGCCGGGCATAATTCAGGGCTTGAAAAACCTTATCGACGCGAAATTTTATAAAACCGCCCTTTTCATACCGATAGCGGGCGTGTGCCTCTTTAACGTCCTGCCGATTATCTTCATGATTTTAGTCGCCTTCACGAATTACGGCGGCGCGATAGTCCCGCCCGCGCTCGTGGATTGGAAAGGGTTCGAGAGTTTCGCGAAGATTCTTTCGCTCGGCGAGTTCGCGCCGACGTTTGTAAAGATACTCGGTTGGAACGTGTTATGGGCGGTCGCGTCCACCGCGCTCGGGTACTTCGGGGGCTTGGGGCTCGCGCTGTTGTTCAACAAAAAGTGCGTCAAGGGCAAGGCGTTTTGGCGGGCGTTCCCGATACTCGCGTACGCCGTGCCGGGCTTTATATCCCTGCTCGGCTTTAAATTCATGTTCAGCGCGGGCGGCCCGATAAATCAAATGATAACGAAGGGCGGCGGCGCGACGGTGCTGTTTTTGGGTTTAAGTTCCAAATGGATTTCGCGCGTAATAGGTTTGGCGGTGAGCGCGTGGATAAGCATACCGACGAGTATGCTGCTGGCGACGGGCATTCTGTCCAACATGAACAAAGACCTATACGAGGCGGCGCGGATAGACGGCGCGGGGCCGTTAAGGCAATTCGTGTCGCTCACCCTGCCGTTCGTGCTGTTCGCGACCACGCCCGTGCTGATAACGTCGTTTATAGGCAATTTCAACAACTTCGGCATTTTCTTTTTCCTGCGCGGCGGGTTCATATCCGAGGGGTATTTCTTGGCGAGCGACACCGACCTTTTAATAAATTGGCTCTACCGGTTGAGCATTGACAACAATTACTATTCGATCGGCGCGGCGATAAGTTTGATTATTTTCATTATAACGTCGGCCGTATCGCTTACCGTTTATGTGCGGTCGTCGTCATTTAAAAGAGAGGATACGTATAAATGAAAAAGGTAAAGGTTTCAAAGGCCCTTGACGCGGGGATAACGTACGCCGTATTGCTTGCCGTGAGTTTTGTGTTTTTCTTTCCGGTGCTGTGGCTGATTTTAGCGTCGTTTTCCAAATCGGGGTCGATGTATTCGTTCGACGGCTTTTTCCCGAAGGAGTACAGTTTCAACGCTTTCCGGACGCTGTTCACCGACACGTCGATGTACAACTACCCGAAGTGGTTTTTCAACACGCTGTTTATAGCGGGCTTTTCCTGTGTGTTCGGGACAATTTTGGTCATATTGACGGCGTACGCGATGAGCCGCTTCAAGTTCAAGAGCCGCAAGGCGTTAATGAAAACGACGCTTGTACTCGGCATGTTCCCGTCCTTTATGGCGATGACGGCGGTTTATATTTTAATGACGCAGTTCGGATTGATCAACAACCGGTGGGGCTTGATTTTGATATACAGCGCGGGCGCGCCGATGGGCTACATGGTGCAAAAGGGCTTTTTCGACACGATAAGCAACTCGATCGACGAGGCGGCGCGAATCGACGGCGCGACGAGCCTTACGGTTTTCATTAAGATTATCCTGCCGCTTGCCGCGCCGATGATCGTATTCACGTCCTTAACGGCGTTCGCGTGGCCGTGGAGCGATTTCATTTTGCCGAAATTACTGTTGAAAGAGAAAGACCTTTACACCGTCGCGGTAGGGCTTATGAGTTTGGGCGACGAAGAATTCGCCCGTTTCGCGGCGGGCTCGGTTTTCATAGCCGCGCCGATAATAATCCTATATTTCTGCCTCGTCCGCTTCCTAATCGGCGGCCTGTCCAGCGGCGCGGTTAAGGAGTAGCAAAATCGAATACGAGGTAAAACGGTTAAATAAAATTGTGGAGCGGCACGTGGAAAACAAGAAAAAACGCGAGGCGTACTATTTCTCGATCGAGTTTTTAATCGGGAGGCTTTTTAAGGTAAACGGATACGAGGATTTAGAGGACGGGGCGCTCGGCAGCGGCGGCTTGGGTCGGCTCGCGGCGTGTTTTTTAGACAGCGCGGCGAATTTAGGTTTGCTGCTTCACGGGCGCGGGATACGCTATAAATACGGCTTGTTCAAACAGGCGGTTAAAGACGGCTTTCAAGTGGAATTGCCCGATATTTGGCAGGACAAAAGCGGCGGCGACCCGTGGGGCGCAAGGCGCGAAGACGAAAAGCGGGAAGTTAAGTTCGCGGATTTTACCGCGACGGCCGTACCTTACGATTACCCGATAATCGGCGAGAACGGACACGCGAACGTTCTGCGCTTCTGGCAGGCGGAGGGGAGCGCGGAGGCGGAAAAAATATCGGAATACCTCTACCCCGACGACAGCGCGGACGCGGGCAAAATCCTGCGCATAAGACAGGAGTATTTTTTCTCGGCGGCTTCGGTCGGCGAGTTGATAGAGGGGCATATAAAGCGCGGCGGCAAAACGACCGACTTTCCCGCGGCGCATACGGTACAACTGAACGATACGCACCCCGTGTTTGCACTCGCCGAATTTGTGCGGCTTTTAACCGCGCGGTACGGCGTTGTTTTCGCGGACGCGGTGAACTTGGCGCGGCAAACGTTCAACTATACCAACCACACGATTATGGCGGAGGCGTTGGAGCGGTGGGACGCAAAACTCGTCAAAAGGATTTTGCCTGAAATACACAGCGTGATGAAAAAAATAGACGCATACGCCAAAAAGGAGTTTAGGCGCAAGGGATGTTTGGGCGGCGACGTTAAGGCTATGGAAATTTACGGCGGCAAGCAGTTCCGTATGGCGAATCTCGCCGTGTTTATAGGCGCGAGCGTCAACGGCGTGGCGAAATTGCACACCGAGATTTTGAAAGCCGAAACCTTGAAAGAGGCGTACAAATACTACCCCGATAAATTCAACAACAAAACCAACGGAATCACGCACAGGCGGTGGCTTACGCATTGCAACGGCGAGTTGTCCGCGTGGATAGATAAAAAGGTCGGGACGGCATGGCGGGGCGATATAACGCAAATTAAGGCGTTAGAGGAACACGCGGACGCGGCGGCGCTCGAACAACTGCTCGCAGTCAAGCGGCAAAAGAAAGCGCAACTCGCGGCGTATATCAAGGAGAAAGAGGGGGCCGAAATAAACCCCGACTCGGTATTTTATATTCAAGTAAAACGCCTGCACGAGTACAAGTGCCAGTTTATGGCGGCGTTGGGAATCCTCGCGATTTACGACGGCATAAAGGACGGAAGCATACGGGATTTTACGCCCTCGGCCTTTATATTCGGCGCGAAAGCGGTGGCAGGCTACAAACGCGCGAAAGCGACGATTAAGTTCATAAACGAAATCGCGCGGCTTGTCGGTTCCGACCCGCAAACAAAGGGTTTATTGCGCGTCGTATTCGTGCAAAACTACAATGTTTCCTACGCCGAAAGACTGATGCCCGCCGCCGACATTTCGCTTCAAATCAGCGCGGCGGGCTTGGAAGCGAGCGGCACGGGCAACATGAAGTTTATGCTGAACGGCGCGGTTACGCTCGGCACAATGGACGGCGCGAATATAGAAATCGTCGCGCTCGCGGGCAAAGAAAACAATTGTATTTTCGGAGCGGGCGCGGACGATATCCGCCGTATAGAAAAAACCTATGACCCCAACAAGATACTGCGGGACGACGCGCGAATTCAAAAAGCGGTTTCCTATTTGACGAACGGAAAACTCGACGACGGCGGCACGGGATATTTTAAGGAATTGCATACAAGTTTAACCGAAAAGACCTATAACGCCGCCGACCGTTATTTTGTGCTTTACGATTTGCCCGCGTTTGTCGAGGCCGCGCTTAAAGTCAACGGCGATTATAAAGACCGTTTGGGTTTTGCCCGTAAATTGCTTGTCAATATTGCCAACGCCGCTTATTTTTCAAGCGACAGGACGGTACGCGAATACGCGGCGGATATTTGGAGGATTTAAGATATGCGCTGTGCCGGAATATTGTTGCCCGTATTTTCCTTGCCGAATCGATACGGCATAGGGAGTTTCGGCGAGGAAGCATACGGGTTTATAGATTTTTTGGCGGACTGCGGGCAAGCGTACTGGCAGGTTTTGCCCATAGGCCCCACGATATACGGCGACTCGCCCTATCAGCCGCCGTCCGTTTACGCGGGCAATCCGTATTTTGTAGCCCCCGGCCTTTTGCAAGCGGACGGATGGCTTTCGGAGCGCGAGTGCGCGGAACACCGAATGGGCGGCGCATATATAGATTATGCGCGGCTTTTTGAAACGCGGTACAAACTGCTCGAAACGGCGTACAAGCGTTTCAGTCAAACCCCGCCGCCCGATTTCGCGGCGTTTAAAGAGGAGAACGCTTACTGGTTGGATTGCTATTGCCTGTTTATGGTCGTAAAAGGGCTGAACGGCGGCAAGGCTATGGCGGAGTGGAGCGCGGAGCATAAAAATTACCGCCTGCAACTCGAAAGGAAAGCCGAATACGCGGACGGGGCGGAGTTTTGGGCTTTCGTTCAATACTGTTTTTTCAAGCAATGGAACGCGCTCAAAGCATACGCGAACGGCAAAGGGATACGGATAATAGGCGACCGTCCGATTTATTCCGCGCTCGACAGCGCGGATGTTTGGGCAAACCCCGAATATTTTCAATTGGACGCGGAATTAAACCCCACGGCCGTGGCGGGCGTGCCGCCCGACCTGTTCTCGGAAGATGGGCAGTTATGGGGAAACCCGTTGTATAATTGGGACGAGATAAAAAAGCGCGGCTTTGATTTTTGGACGCGCAACTTCGATTTTCTTTTTAAGCAATTTGATACGGTGCGTGTAGATCACTTTCGCGGTTTCGCGGCGTATTACAGTATCCCGACGGGAAGCGCGACGGCAAAAAACGGAGAATGGTTCGACGCGCCGTGGCGGGAATTTTTCACCGCGTTGAAAAGCCGCTATGGGGTGGGTCGAATTATAACCGAGGACTTGGGGGCCATTGATGACAAGGTCAAGGGAATGCTCGCTTTTTGCGGATACCCGGGCATGAAAATATTCGAGTTTGCGTTCGGCGAGGACGACAGCGCGTATTTGCCGAAAAATTATCCTGAAAATTGCGTCGCCTATACGGGGACGCACGACAATATGACATGCAAACAATGGCTCGGGGCATTAAACGGCAAGGAAAGGCGGCGTTTGAGAAGAACGATTAAACGCAGGTTGTTTGAGGGCAGGGTTGCGGCTTGCATTCGAAACGTGTTAAACAGCCGTGCCGACACTGTCATTATTCCCATGCAGGATTATATGGAATTGGGCGCGGCGGCGCGAATCAACTTCCCATCCACGCTCGGCGGCAACTGGATTTGGCGGTTGCCGCGTGGTTATGACGCGCCGAAATTAAAAAAACATATATTGATGTTAACGAACGAAAGGAATAATGATGCAACAAATCAAGGAGAGCGCCGTCAATGAAGTCTAACGCGCCGCAACTTGACCGTTTCGCAGATAAGTTGTATGGATTACATAAGCCGCGGGAATGATTGAAGCGTGGATGCGCGGTATTTATAGATATAACGGCTCGGATATTGTCGCCGTATTCAATACTTCTATATAAACAGACTGCGCAAATAATTGCGCAGATAAAAGCAAACTCACTGATACGGGAAAACATGGCGGGTTATTGGGAAATAACCCAAAGGTGTACCATAGTAACGCTGCCCCTTTTTAAACGGTAAGGCACGGTAAGCATATAAATGGGGGATTCGCCCAACATAGTACTTCGTAAATATCCGAAGTAAAGCAGCGAATTTCACGAAATCGAGAATTGGGTATTGCAATTGGGCAGGCACGTATGATATAATAGATACACGCAATATAAA
>JAISFM010000353.1 GCA_031263605.1 Clostridiales bacterium
GTAAGAGGTAAAAGATTAGGTAATAGGTAATAAGTAATAGGTAAGAGATTAGGTAAGAGGTAAGAGGTAAAGGTCGGGGGATTTTTCGGCTTCGTTCAGAAATTGCGCGGGGCGTTCCCTTGTCCGGTAGAGATTGCCGCGTCGCGCTTTGCGCTCCTCGCAACAAGTCTAATGACAACAAGGGGCGTTTCGCGCTCCTTGACCCCGTAGCAACGCTGTTTGCGCACTCCCGCGCGAGAAACGCGCGACCGACCATCTTCCCTCTTCCCTCTTACATCTTCCATAGTCCTCTATCCGACCCTATTACTTATTACCTATTACTTATTACCTAATCTCTTACCTTTTACCTCTTACCTCTTACCTCATCTTTTACCTTTTACCTTAAAATCAACTTATTTTCAGTATCTTGACTTTAAAATTCCCTTTCGGCGCGAAAACCTCGACGGTTTCGTTTTTTCGGCGGCCGATCAGGGCTTTGCCGACGGGCGATTCGTTGGACAGCCGTTTGTTGGCGTAATCGGCCTCGGCGGTGCCGACGATTTTATAGTCGCCTTCCGTGTTGGTTTCCAAGTCCAAAATCCGCACGGTATTGCCCGCCGAAACGACGGCGGTGTCCACCTTGTCGTCGAGGATCCGGGCCTTGTGGAGTTTGTTTTCAATCTCCATAATTTCGCCCTCGATCATCGCCTGTTCCTCTTTGGCGGCGTCGTATTCGGCGTTCTCGCTGATGTCGCCGAACTCGCGCGCCACCTTGATCTTGTCGGAGACCTCGCGCCGCACGGTCACCTTTAAATGCTCTAAACGCTCCTCTAACGCCTTTTTCCCGTCGCTTGTCAAAATCACTTCGTCTGCCATTGCTTTGTTTACTCCTTATGAAATATTTTTACCCGCTTTAAAAAACGGGCAGCGGGATTTGTTTTTGATTTCAATTTTATATAGTATAGACTATTTGCGCGAAAAAGTAAAGAATAAAACGCAACCCTATAAAAGAGGTAATAAGGTTAGGTAATAAGTAATAGGTAATAAGTAATAAGTAATAAGTAATAGGTAATAAGTAATAAGTAATAAGTAATGACAAGAGTTTGGGCGCAATATGACATGTTTTGTCGGAATGACAATAGCACCCCCGCGCGAGAAACGCGCGACCGCCCATCTTCCCTCTTCCATCTTACATCTTCCATAGTCCTCTATCCGACCCTATTACTTATTACCTATTACTTATTACCTAATCTCTTACCTCTTACCTATTACTTATTACCTAATCTCTATAATTCCGTGTGAACGATTTTGACGTAACGGCGCAGGGCATATTCGCCGTCGTGCGGCAAGCCCGGATAGGCCGCGGACATGCGCTCCGGCCGGCAGACGCGCACGGCCCCGGCGCGAATGAGCAGGCCGCTCAATTCGCCGCGCTCCTCCGCCCCGCACAGAAGGCCGACGGTCTGCAAATAATTTTTATAGGGCGGCAGGACGGACAAAATTTGTTCCCGCGGCAAGCGTTTGACCCAAAGGTTGCCGAAACGAATCGCGGCCTCAGGCAGGGAATCCGGCGCGGCGGTCACGCTGACCCCGCCGCTTTTGTACACGCGGCGGCCTTTATCGGGCGCGTCCAACTCGGCGCAATACACGTCCAGCGCGGTTTTCGCGCGGACGCTTATATCCATCGCCGCCTTTTCTTGATACGCCGCCTTTAAACAGGGCAAAAAGCGTTCGGCCAAGGCGTATATGTCCGCCGTGTCCTCGGTATCGAGGAAAATCCCCTGGCAGGAACTGCACAAAACCTGTCCCGTTTCGGCGATATGCGCCGCCAAACCGGACAGCGCGCCCTCGCTAAGCCCCGCCTTTGTCGCGTAAGCGAAACTGATTTTATGCCCCCATTCGATCAATTTTATATTCGGGCGAGCCGACGCGCGCAACGCCGCGACCGCCTCCTCGCCGCCCCAAACCGTTACCGCGTCGGACAAATCGGCCAACTCCCGCAAACGCGCCGCGTCGCGGGACGAGAACTCGAACGCGTAAATATAATCCGCCAGCGACGGCTCCGCGCGCGTCAATTCGGACAGCAAGCGTACCGACAGCCCGCCGTCGGCCGCGGGCAGTTTCAAAATATTGACGTTGCCCGTCAACAGCCCCTCTAAAACGCTGAAAGCGGGCAGCGCGTCCATATTGCCCGCCGCGATGTGCAGCAGCACGCCCAGCGGCGCAACGGCCTCGCGCACGGCGCGCCCCTCGCCCTCGGGCGTATAAACCCTCGGTTCGGCGTACCGTTCCCCCAATTCCAGCCGCAGCCGGGCGCGGAGGCGCGGCGCGGACAAGAGGAGCCGCGCGTCCGCGAAATTCCGGCGGGCGGCCGCCTCGTCCTGCCCCAAGCCGGACAGGACGGACACAAATTCCGCTTCGCTCAAACCGGCCGCCGCGCGTTCGCAGGCGCGGATGACGGTTTCGGCGTCGGGCGGCGTTTTGCGTCGCGCGGCAAGCAGCCTTTCGGGCAGGGCCTCGTAAACCGCCGCGCACTCTTTTTCATTCAAAATTTTTCCGTCGGCAAAATTCATATCATTAAACGGGCATTTTTTAGCGGACATTTTTCTTTGAGCGCCCGTCAAGGTTGCCCGTCACAAAGAAAATAGTCCGACCAAAAAAGAAATATCGGATAGAGTACTAATCAAGATGCCCGTAGCGTGTCGGTAGAGTTGTTACAAAACCTAATACGCGCGGCTTCTGTCGCGAAAAAGTTCATTGGACATATTCGCGGAAATAAAAGGCGAGCGGAATTGCGATGTATTTTATTTCCGTCAGAGGTTTTATTTCAACAGTTCGGCCGCGCCCGCCGCGCAGGTCTTGACCCCCGCCGCGCCCACGCGCCCTAAAATTTCAAAATAGGGCGAGCGGATGCCGCAGCCGCACTCCTCGCCGGGGTACAGCACGGCTAAATCGTCGGTCATCAAACTGGTATGCGGCATGGCGGTCATGATAGGCGTGATCAGGTTTAAAATGCCGGGCGTATGAAACCCGACGGGGCTTAAATCGGGGTCCCGTATCAGGACGCGCGAGTACACCGGCACATGAAAACGGTGCTTCGCGCAATCCACATAGACGACGGGGTGTTCCACTACGCCGAAAAATTCCCGAACGCGGCTCTCCCCCACGCCTAAAACTTCCGCCGACAGGGCGTACAACTCGAATTTATCGACCCTTTCGGCAAAGAACTGTTTCCAGCCGCCGCCCAGCAATACCATGGATTTCGGGTGCAGTTGCAAACGGACGCCCGACTCCTTTAATTCGTTCAACAAAAACAGGAAATACGCGGGGAACCCGACCAATCGGACGGGCGTGCCGCGCCGCGCGCAGGAAAGCAGGGCTTCCTTGACCCCGTCCATGTCCAAATCGTAGGAAACGCCGTTGTCTTTGAGGGCGTAGACGCGGCGCAGGGCGGGCGCGAAAAAAGTGGACGCGTGAGCGGTTTTGACGATTCCCGTTTTGTTGCGTTTGGCGGGCTGGTACCCGAGCATGATATACACGACGGGGCGCGGGGAAAACAAGCGGTTGGCAAAGAAACTGCCCAAACTCATGCCGAGGCCGCGCAGCATCGTCGGCCAATCCAGCCCCACGCGGCTGACCCTGCCGCCCGTCCCCGAAGTCGTCGAACGGAACAGCATTCGGTCGAACGGTTTCGAGCAGAGCGTATGTTCCTTTAAAAAGGCCGTGGGCAGCGGCGGGATTGTATGCAGGTCGCCCGCCGAGCGCAAGCCGGCGATCCCGAACTCCCGCCGCCGTAAAATCTCGGCGTATTCGGGGCAGCGCGCGGCATGGAACGCCACGTTCCGCCGCACGGCCTTGACAAAAACCGCCTCGCTCCCCGCCGTGTC
>JAISFM010000049.1 GCA_031263605.1 Clostridiales bacterium
CGCCGCCCGCCATATTTTGCGGATCGACGGACGCGCCGCACGAACTGCATATATACTTTACGAGTGCCATGTAGATAGTATATAACAAAAAAACAATATTTGCAATAGGATTGCAGTAATTTAAATGAATTTTTAAGAAAAGAATATTGTCTGCACCGCAAGACATAAATTTAATGCCCGGAAAGTTTGTCGTTTACGTTGTTTTATTTTTGTTTGCGGAAAAACTTTTTAAAAAAGTTTTTCCGCGACGTTTCAAGAATTTTCCCGCTAATTCAAGACTGTAAGAAATATGTATTGCATGAAAGTTTTTGGAAAGGGGGCGCGGGGGAAAACTTTGTTACAACAAAGTTTTCCCCCGCAAAAGGTTCGGTAACCAACTCAATACTCAATCTTTTTCTCTATATACTCGCGCAGCGCCTCTGTTTTGATCCGGTCCTGTTTCATCGTGTCGCGGTCGCGCACCGTGACGCAACCGTCTTCGAGGGTCTCGAAGTCGATTGTGACGCACAGCGGCGTGCCGATCTCGTCCTGGCGGCGGTAGCGTTTGCCGATGCTGCCCGCCTCGTCGTAGGCGACGGGGAACCGCTTGGCCAAATCGGCGTAAATTGCCTCGGCCTTTTCCGATAATTTCTTTTGCAGCGGCAAAACCGCGGCTTTGTAAGGCGCGAGATAGGGGTGGAAACGCAGGACGACGCGCGTGTCGCCGCCCTCTAACGCTTCCTCGTCGTAAGCGTCCGACAGGAACGCCAGCACGACGCGGTCCGCCCCCAGCGACGGCTCGACGACGTAGGGGACAAACTTCTCGCCCGTTACGGGGTCGGTGTATTCCATGCTCTCGCCGCTGGCTTTCGCGTGGCATTTCAAATCGAAGTCGGTGCGGTCGGCGACGCCCCACAACTCGCCCCAGCCGAAGGGGAAATTGTACTCGAAATCGGTCGTCGCCTTGCTGTAATGCGACAACTCCTCTTTGTCGTGGTCGCGCAAACGCAGGTTGTCGCGCTTGATGTTTAAATTCAGCAGCCAGTCCTCGCAGAACTTTTTCCAGTACGCGAACCATTCCAGATCGGTATCGGGCTTGCAGAAAAATTCCAATTCCATTTGCTCGAACTCGCGTATGCGGAACGTGAAGTTGCCGGGCGTGATCTCGTTGCGGAACGATTTCCCTATCTGGCACACGCCGAACGGCATTTTGCCGCGCTGCGTCCGCGCCAGATTTTTGAAATTGACGAAAATGCCCTGCGCGGTTTCGGGGCGCAAAAAAATCGTGTTCGCGCTCTCCTCGGTCACGCCCTGAAAGGTCTTGAACATCAGGTTGAATTTGCGCACGCCCGTGAAATCGCTCTTGCCGCAGACGGGGCAGGGGATTTTGTTTTCCTTGATGTAATCTTCCAGCCGGGCGTTGTCCCAGCCCGCGATGTTGACGGGTTTTTTGTGCGCTTTGGCGTAGTCCTCGATCAGGTTGTCGGCGCGGTGGCGGGCTTTGCAGGAGCGGCAGTCCATCAGCGGGTCGGAAAAGCCCGCCAAATGCCCGCTGGCCTCCCACGTTTTGGGGTTCATCAAAATAGCGCAGTCCACGCCCGTGTTGTACGGGCTTTCCTGCACGAATTTTTTCCACCACGCGCGCTTGACGTTGTTTTTGAGTTCGACGCCCAAAGGCCCGTAGTCCCACGTGTTGGCCAAGCCGCCGTAGATTTCGCTGCCCGCGAAAATAAAGCCGCGGCTTTTGCATAGGGCTATCAGTTTGTCCATCGTGACGGGTACAGTTTTCATAAGAAGTTCCTCGTGGCCGGCGCATACCGGACGCTATTTTAAGCAAAGCAAAACGTTGCGGCTATTATTATATCAAAAATGTGTTGTTTTGCCAAACGATTATAAAGGCAGGCATATCCCACATGCCGATTGCCCGCAAAACGGTTTCTAATCCCTCCGCGTCCGATACGGTATAACAGTCCACGACGCGGGAAAAACCCGACAGCGGCGGGCCGTCCGTGCCGCCGACGATCGCGCCGACATTCGGGCGGGCTTCCGCGATAAGATTGCCCGCGCTCACGCATTCTATAATGCCCGCGTTCGGTGTTGCCGATCCGAACATACCGGTGACGTCGAACCCCGCGATCCCGCCGACGTAATCGGAACCCGTGTCGGTGACCGTCCCCAAATTAACGCACCGGGAAATCACTGCGCCCGGACCCGCCGTGCCGGTGATGCCGCCGACATGAGCCGCGTTGCATTCTATCGCGCCTTTGTTGACGCAACGCAAAATTTTGCCCGCGCCGTAATCGTCGCCGATGTCGTTTGTATCGCCCGCAATCCCGCCCGCGCAGGCAATCGGTTCGGGCGCGGTAATCGGGGCATAATTCACGCAATCGGAAATTTCCCCGTAATTTTTCGCGGCAATGCCGCCGCATGTGCCGGACGCGCCGAGGCCGAGTATCCCGCCGGAAACCGCGGAAGGGGACGTATAAGGGGATACCGTGCAGGCGGTGATTTTACCCCGGTTTTCGCACGCGATTGCGGCGGCCGCCGAACCCGCGACAGAGCCGATTTCAACCGTTAGGTTTTTGACTTCGGCGTTCCGTTCCACGGCCAAGATGAAAGCCGCAGGGCGGTCGCCGCTCGCGTCGCCGCCGAGGACGAGCGTTTTGTCGATACAAAGGTTTCGGACGGCAAAACCGCCGCCGTCCAACGTGCCGTAAAATTTTTCAATCGGGGTGAAGTTGGAAAGTTCGCCGTCTGTCGGGCCGGGCAACTCGACATCGTTTTGCAGGGCATAGTAAAAGTGATGGTTTGTCGTATCACTGTTTGCCGCAAAGTTTTCGCGTTTGCGGAGCGCGTCTAAATCATCCGCGTTATAAATTCGGAAAGGGTCGTCTGCCGTTCCGGTTCCCTGCCCGCGCGGCGTTTCCGTTCCGCCGCCGTCGGGGTCGGGTGTTTCACTGCCGTTGGGATTGTTAGGGTTGGCCGTACCGTCGGGGTTGGGTGTTTCGCCGCCGCCGTCGGGATTGTTTGGATCAACCGTCCCGTCGTCGGGTATACGGCCGGGCGGCGTGAGGACGGGAAAAATAACCGACGGGTTGTCGGAAACCTTATCGGGCGCGCGGCACGCGTTAAAGGCGGACGACAAACAGAGAGCGCACAAAATCAGCAGGATTTTAAGCCCGATCAATTTTCCGGTCTTTTTCTTTCGCATTTCACGTCACCTTTTATATTGCCGGCTTATTCTTTTTCGGTTAGGTTTTCCAACGCGTATTCGATACATTGGTTGACCAGTTTATTGAAAGTGATTTTGTGTTGTTCGGACAATTCGACCAGTTTATCGTCGGTATCGCCTTTTATGCGTATCGTGCGAATAACGGAATCATCTTTCGTCTTATTCGTTTGAATAACAAAACCGCTCATAAATTACCTCATATAAAGTTTAATATATTTTGAAAGTTATTTCAATATACAATTTAATATGGGTTTAAAATAACATTTTTATGTGCGAAATATGTATTCTAAAATACAGGGAAATGCGGTCAATATTCTGGCCATGCTGCCGATCGTCGCCGTCTATGCGTTTTGCCAAAAATACTTTATCGAGGGGATCGCGCTCGGCGGCGTCAAAGGGTGAGGATCTGTCAAGAGGGGAGAGTTTAGCGGTGCGGACGTTTAACTTGTAATGACAAGCGGCAAAATACGCGGCGGCGTTGACAAAGGCGGGGGAAAGAGGTATACTTTTTGAGAGAGAGAAAATGCTTCGGGGCGCGTTCCCCTCTGGCAAGGAGTTATATACATATGCCGTTTGAAATTTTCTTGGTCATGCATTCGCATATCGACGTCGGTTATACAGACCGGCAGGAACGGATCGCCGATTATCAAGCGGATTTTATCCGCCAGGCCGTGGATTATGCGCTGTCGGACAAACAAAAGAACCGCGCGGAGGACGCCAAATTCAAATTTACCGCCGAGGGCTTTTGGGCGGCGGAACGCTTCCTCGAAAAATACGGGCGCGAAGGGGAGCGGCGGCTGATCGCCGCCGTCAAAAGCGGATATTTTGAGTTGACCGGCTGTTATTTCCATCTCGCGGAATTGCTCAATTACGAAAACTTGAACCGCAGCGTGTCCTTTGCCTGCGATTTTGTCAAAAAACACAAATTAAAGGCCCTCGATACCGCGATGGCCGCCGACATCAACGGCTTTTCGATCGGCATGTCGGACGTATTGTACGACGCGGGCATTCGGTATTTGTCCGCCTCGATTAATACGCACCACGGCGGCGCGCCGTTCGGGCGGCCCATGGTGCCATTTTATTGGAAAACGCCCAAGGGCAACCGGCTGTTGGTGTGGAACGGGCTGACCTATCACAAGGCCAACCTTTTGGGGATCGTTCCCGGCTCCGCTCCGATCGGCGACCCCGGCATTCCGGGCATGAAGGCGGACGGAACCGGCGTCATCGACGTGAAGGGGCCCGACGACTACGCGGCTAAACGCCTCTTTCAGATGGTCGAGGGCTTTCAACGGAACGGGTACCCGTATCCCTTTACCTTGATTATGGGGTCGGGCTTGTACACGGACAACAGCCCGCCGTTCGACGGGCCTTGCGAACTTATCGAAGAATGGAATCGGCAATACGGAGACAGGATACACTTGCGCACGGCGACTTTGGCGGAATTTTTCGCGTATCTTGCCAAGAACGCGGGCGATATCCGGGAGTACGAGGGCGATTGGAACGATTGGTGGACGGACGGCGCGTTGAGCACGCCCGACGAATTGCGTTTGCACCGCAACGCGCAGCGCGTTTTGCGGACGGCGAGCCTGCTCGACCCCGGCGACGCCGTTATTCCCAAGGCGCAAAAAGACGCCGCGGCCAAACAGTTGATCCTGTACGCCGAGCATACGTGGGGGCATTCGCATTCGTTTCACGACCCCTGCAAGTTGATCGTGCGGCAGTTGGACGCGCGTAAAAGCGCGGCGGCGGTACAGGCCGATATTTTGGCGTGCACGGCGTTGGATAAGGCGTCCAAGGCGTTGGGCGAGGCGGAGTTTGACGCGCGCAAGCCGTTCGGCTATTTGGCGGTCAATCCCCACGGTTTTTCGGCGGATTGCGTGGCGTATCTGCCCACGGACTTTTGGGAAGAGGTTTACTTTTCGGACAACGACTATCAAGTGGTTGATGAGGACGGAAAGGTTTATCCGCACCAGCGGACAACCACCCTGCGCGGCGCGTTCGTTTGCGTTGCGCTGTCCCTGTTGCCCAAGGAACGCCGCCGCTTGCATATTCGGTTTGCCCCCAAGGGAAAGCAAACGCCCGCGCCCGCGGAAACGCCCGACGGCGCGATTCGGGGCGAAACCGTATTTGAAAACGCATATTACAAGGCGGCATATTCCGCGCGCGGCTTCGGCGAAATTATTGACAAGGTGAACGGCGAGACCGTCTATGACGGCGGCCCGCAGCCCGCCGCGCCCGTGTATCAGGTGTTCAAAGGGGCGAACCGGTGGGACGCCGCGGGATTTGGGTACAGCGCGCGCAAAAAGATGGCGGGCGAGGTCTTAAACGGCGAATTGACCGATTTCAAGGTCAAAACGGCGGGCGGGCTGTTCATCGTACTGGCTGCCGAGTTTAAAACCGCCGGCGCGCGGTATTACCGCGTCGATTACACATTGTACAAGACGCTGAACCGCATCGATATTTCAGTCGCTTTGGCCAAGGATTTGGTGTTGGACCCCGAAGGCATGTATGCGGTTTTCCCGTTCGCGCGCGCCTCGGATTGGCGTCTCGACAAGGCGGGCGGGTTCATCAAAGCGGGCTTTGGACTGCCGCAGACCTGCTGCGATTACTTCAATTTCGACCGCGGCGTCGCGCGGGACGGCGGCGGGGTTGCGATCAATTCGCCGGATACGCCGCTTGTAATGACGGGCGGATTGAAATTGTGGGAGTACACGACGCAGGCCGGCCCGGCGGATAAATTGTATTTTTGGCTGACCAACAACAAATGGGAGACCAATTTCAGGACGCAATGCGCCGGAATGCTGGGCTACCGTTTCGCGCTGTCGTTTGTAAAGAACGACGCGGACGCGCTGCAAATGCTGGACAAGAACGACATAGAGCCGTTGATTATACGGGGCTGACGCTGCTTGGCTCCGTAAAGGGGCGGAAGTTTTTTGGAAAGGGCGCGGGAAACGCCTTGGGCAAAAGCGGATTTCTTTTGAGGGTTCTTGCGCGCGCTTCTTGTCAATACTTTGCCGCTCTGCGCGGCGGGGAAGCGTATCGGATAGCGTCGTTATATCTATGGCCGGCGCTATCAAAAAGTATATTTTTTTAGAGGGCAAACAATGAAAAAGTGGACGATGCACTTGATTCACCACACGCATACCGACATAGGGTATACCGACAGCCAGGAAAAAATCATTCGGTACCACACGCAGTTTATCAAGCAAGCGGCGGCGTATTGCGGGAAGGATCCGGATTTCAAATGGAATCTGGAAGGGTTCTTCGCGCTCGAACGTTTCATAAAGCGATACGGCGGCGACAAGAGGGCGACGGCCGGCTTTGTAAAACTGGTCAAAGACGGTAAAATCGACATAAGCGCGAATTACCTCAATATGAACGAACTGATGGACGTATCGCTTTTTAGGGAAATGGCGGCGCGCGCGAAAAATTTCGCCGACGGCGCGGGCATACAAATGAAAAGCGCGATGATAGCCGACGTCAACGGGTATTGCCGCAGTTGGGCGCGGGTATTGACGGACATCGGGACGGAAAACCTGTTGGCGTTCGTGCACAGCCATCACGGCTTGCAGCCCGCGGGCAAAAAGCAAGCCTTCTTTTGGTGGGACGTCGGCGACGGGAAAAAACTGCTTGTGCTGGTCGGCGAGCATTATAACATGGGCAACTCGCTTTGCCTCGCGCCGAAGGGCGGGCTTTTCACGTATATGACGGCGGACGGGTTCAACCCTCAATTCGACCATCCCGACGCGCTGCATATATCGACGGTTCGGGTGCGGCGTTATTTAGAGAGTCTGGAAAAGGACGGCTATGAATTTGACGACGTCGCCATGCCTTTAAGCGGCGTTATAACGGACAATTCCCCGCCGGGCGCGGACATAGCGGACTTCGCGCGCAGGTGGAACAAGAAAAACGCCGATACCGGCATAACGCTCAAAATGTCCACGATGACGGAGTTTTGCGGCGCAATCAGGGCGGTGTTGGAAAAGGGGGAGATAACAATTCCCGAATACGGCGGGGAATGGACGGATTGGTGGTCGGATGGATACCTCTCGACGCCGGAGGAAGTGAGGATTTTCCGCAACGCCGCGCGTATGCTCGGCACAGCCGAAAGGCTGGATAAGGACAAGGCGAAAAACAAGGGCAAACGCGACGAAATCAAGGACAATTTGGCGTTGTTCACGGAGCATACATGGGGGCATTCCGCTTCGGTCTCCGAACCGTACAACCAAAAATCGTTGGACTTGCTCGCGCTTAAAAAAGGGTACGCTATCGAGGCGTTCCGAAAAGCGGATATTTATTTGGACGACGTCCTCGAAGGGCTCGGCGCGGCCGATCTGTACAAGGGCAGGCCTTTCCGTTTCAAGGTCATCAACTCCTTTGACAGCGAATATATCGGTTTCGCCCGCATGTTTTTGGATTATTGGGAAATGTACCGCTTCGACAAGGGCATCGAGGTATTGGACGGGGAAGGGCGGCCTACGCCGTCGCAGTTTGTCGTAAGTTCCCGCGGCCGTATGGTGTATATCCCCGTGCGCTTGAAACCGTTCGAGCATAAGAATTACACAATCGTCCCCGCGAAACAAATCCGCGCCGTTACGACGGATAGGCAAATGCATGTATCCGTCGGCAAACACGATATTGCGGCCGGCGACGCGGGATTACGGAAATTCGCGCCCAAAGACGGGTTGAGTATCACAACCTCCCGCCTTTCCAATTCGCTGATTCGGATAAGTTGGTCGGCGGAACGGGGCATCTATTCCTGGCGCGATTTGGAAAAGGGCGCGGAGTTGATCGACGCGGGCGCGCCTTATATGCCGTTCACGCCCGTTTACGAGATTACGCCCGCTTCCGCGCCGGATTTTTCGCACATGCGCGCGCGGGGGGAAATGGGCCGCAACCGCAAAGGAATGAACGTCGAGCGGTATGCCGGGCGGCTGCGCGACGTTAGGGTCGTCAACAGCGGCGACCTGCTTATGACCGTAGAATTTACCTATCAAGTCAAAGGCTTGAAGCATTACGGCGCGCTCTTGACGGTTTATAAAGGCTCGAAAAAGGTTGACGTTAAGATTCAAATCCAAAAGGATTGCGAGTTGAATCCGGAGAACGTCTATATCCCCCTGCCGTATGTTTCGGGCGGGGAGGAAAACGCGCTGTATACCGACGTCGGCGGCGCAGCGATGCGCCCGTGGAAGGACGAACTGTACGGCGCGACGACCGACTTTTATACCATGCAGACGGGGGCGGCGGTATTGTCCGCAAACGGGGGGACGCTGATGTGCTCCCCCGACGCGCCTTGCCTGCACGTAGGCGATCTGGAATACCGCGAAAGGGTGCTCGGGCAAGACCCGCTTTTGGAAACGATGCGCCGCCAGCAGTACGTATGGCTCATGAGCAACTATTGGGAAACCAATTTTAAGGCCAGTACGGAAGGCTTTTTCGAGTTTAATTTCTGCGTCGAATCCTTTGACGGCACGGTTGCGGAGGCCTTTAACCGCATGAAGCAGAATAACGAGGAAGCCGTCGTCGTCAGAACGGCTTGAAACGCGTTTCAAATGCAGAACGCAAAATGCAGAATGCAGAATTGCGGATAAAGTTGTTTTAAGACAGTATTGCCTGTGGGGAAGAAACGCAAAGCGTATGAGAGGTTTCTTTTTCGACAGGTCAACAATTCTGCATTTAGCATTCTGCATTCTGCATGGATACAAAACGGGTTTCAAGCAAAGTTTTTGGGAAAGGGCGCGGGAAACGCTTTCGGGCAAAAAAGGCGTTCCCGCAAAAATGCCGTTATGAAATATGCGAAATACGACAATTACGACAAATCCCCTGCAATAGCGGTCGAGGGGCGGGACGGCGCGGTTCTGGCGGGTTGGGACGCGATCGCGCGGGAATTGAAAGCGCGCGCGGCGGGTCGGGAAAAGACGGTGGTCGCCGTCGATTGCTACGCGGGCGTGAATATCCCCCGCTTGACCGAAGGGTTGGTGGGCTTGAACGCGGCGGTTGCGATCGACGCGGAAGCCTGCATGTGGCCGGCGGCGGAATTGGACGCGCGGTTGAGCGGGTATTTGGGCGAGGACAGGGTGTTCGGGTTCATGTGCCGCAAGCCCCTGTCTTGGCTGTTCGACCCCCAAAAATTAGAAGCGGCGCGAAAACGGGCCGCCGCCGCGCCGCCAGGCATTGTCCTCGTGTACGGCGCGGGCGCGGGCTTAATCGCGCGGGGCGACGTGTATATCTACGCGGACATGGCGCGGTGGGAAATTCAAAACCGCTACAAGGCGGGAATGCCCAACCTGCGCGCGGACAACGGCGGCGCGCCCTTTTTATCCAAATACAAGCGGGGCTATTTCGTCGAATGGCGCATGTTGGACGGGCATAAAAAAACGCGCCTGCACGATTTGGACTATATTTTGGATACCAATTCGGATACGCCCAAACTGTTGCGGGGCGACACGTTCCGCGCGGGCCTCGAACAGGCGGCCCGCAAACCGTTCCGCCTTGTGCCGTATTTCGACCCCGGCGTGTGGGGCGGGCAATGGATGAAGGACGTGTGCGGCCTCGATAAAAGCGCGGCCAATTACGCGTGGGCGTTCGACGGCGTGCCGGAGGAAAACAGCCTCTGTTTGCAGTACGGCGGGGAGCGCGTGGAAATCCCCGCGGCCGACCTCGTGTTTTACCGTCCGCGGCAGTTGTTGGGAGAGCGGGTGCACGCGCGGTTCGGGGACGAGTTCCCGATCCGGTTCGACTTTTTGGACACGATGGACGGGGGCAACCTGTCCTTACAGGTGCATCCCTTGACCGAATATATACAGCGAGCGTTCGGCATGAACTACACACAGGACGAAAGTTACTATATTTTGGACTGCAAAGACGATTGCTATGTGTATTTGGGCGTAAAGGACGGCGTAAACAGGGACGAATTGTACGCCGCGCTGCAAGCGGGGCAGGCGGGCAAGGGCTTCGACGCGGAAAAATTCGCCAACAAGGTCAAGATCAAAAAGCACGACCACATGCTGATCCCCGCGGGGACGGTGCATTGTTCGGGCAAGGATGCGATGGTGTTGGAAATCAGCGCGACGCCCTATATATTCACCTTTAAATTGTGGGATTGGGGGCGCGTGGGTTTGGACGGCTTGCCGCGCCCCACGCACATCGATCACGGCATTCGCAACGTGCAGTTTGACCGAACGCCCGCGTGGGTGGCCGCGGAATTGACCAACCGCTTCGAGACGCTGCAAAAGACGGAAACCGCGCTGGTCGAGCGCACGGGCTTGCACGAGCGCGAATTTATCGAAACGCTGCGGTACACGGTTACGGCCCCCGTCCGCGTCGAGAGCGGGAACGGCGTCAATATGCTGAACGTAGTGGACGGGAGCGCGGCCGTCGTTAAAAGCCCCGAGGGGCGGTTCCGCCCGTTTACGGCGCATTACGCGGAGACCTTTATCGTGCCTTGCGCCGCGGGGCCGTATACGGTGGAACCCGCCGTAAAGGGCGAGAAGATTTCCGTGATCAGGGCGGCGGTACGGTAAGTTGAAAATTGAAAATTGAAAAGTTTCGGATGCTTACGCAAGAAATAACTTTTAGCATGCTCTATGTTTCTTGTCCGCTGACACGGGAAGTGTAGTGTTGCTACGGGGTCATTGCGAGGAGCGCGAAGCGCGACGCGGCAATCTCCGCCGAACAGAGGAACGCCCCGCGCTTTCCTCCGAGGTGCAAGTCCGCTATCATTCCGAACGCGCCGCCCTCCGTCATTCTGAACGCAGTGAAGAATCGCAACCTATAAAAAATCCCCTTCCTTCGGAGGGACGCCGCCTATGGCGGCGGGGTGGTTGTGTTTTTGTCATTAGACTTGTTACGGAATTAATTCGCGGCGGCCTTATGCGTCTTGTCGTGACAAACAAAGATAAGAATTTCGATAACAGCGTTGCCGCAATCTTCAATTTTATCTTTGTTCGGCGTAAAAACTCTTGGACATTAACTTTCAACTTTCAACTTTCAATTTACGCGCGGTTAAGGAGAAAGAAATCGTATGAGCGGCATTATCGGGATCGACGTCGGCGGGACGCGCATTAAATACGCGGTGATGGACGGGGAGCGGCGGCTTCGTTTCGAGGGCGCGCGGGATACGCCGCCCGAAACGGATTTAATCGGCGCGCTCTGCGGGATTGTCGCGCGGCTGAAAAGCGCGGCGGGGCCTGTCGCGGCGGTCGGGATCGGCTGCCCCGGCATCATCGACGACGACGGCAGGATTTTACACAGCAACAATATCCGATTGAAAAATTTCAACCTGCGGACGGAAACGGAAACGCGGACGGGACTGCCGACGGCTGTTTTGAACGACGCGAACTGCGCGGCTTTGGCCGAATACGCTTGCGGCGCGGGCGCGGGCGTCCGAAATATGGCCATGCTGACGGTCGGCACGGGCGTGGGCTGCGCGCTGATCCTGAACGGCGAACTGTACAAGGGGTTTCACGCCTGCGCGGCGGGCGGGCATGTGACGGTGGAGCGCGCGGGGAAAAAATGCAACTGCAACCGCGGCAGCGTCGGGTGCTTGGAGCAATACGCGTCCGCCACGGCCTTGCTCGCGTCGGCGAAACGGGCGGCGCGGCGGTTTCCCGACGGCCTGTTGAACCGTTCCCTAAAAAACGGCGGGCAATTGACGGGCGCGGCGATTTTCGCGGCCGAGGCGGCGGGCGACCCTGCGGCCAAGCGGTGCGTGGAGGAATTTATCGTGTCGTTGGGCGCGGGGGTCGCGACAATTTTAAACCTGCTGCGCCCCGAACGGATCGTGATCGGCGGCGGCGTTTCGGCGCAAGGCGCCGCGCTGACCGATCGGCTGGCGGCATACGCCAAAGACAAAACCTTCGCCGCCTTTGAACTCGCCCCCTACGAAATCGTTCCCGCCGCGCTCGGCAACGCCGCCGGCACGCTGGGCGCGGCTCTTTACGCGGAAAAAATTTGTCGGTAGAGTTTATAATCAACCCTTTTTGCACACTCCCACGCTCCCCTAAAACGATGACAACAAGGCGCAAAACTGATATAATAGAGGCATGAGATTGAAAAGCATACCGATTTATCAATCCGTTTTCAACGACATCTATAAGGATGTTTTAGCCGGAACCTATAAGGAAGGCGAATTGCTGCCGTCCGAGAACGACCTTTGCGTGAAGTATGCCGCAAGCCGGATCACCGTCCAAAGGGCCTTGCACATGTTGGTCGAGCGGGGTTTTGTCCGGCGGGCGCAGGGCAGGGGCAGTTTCGTGTCCTATAAAAAGGATCGGATCGCCGTAAAACAACGCCTCTTGGGCGTCATCATCGGCGACCCGTCGATCTCGTTCGGTCTGCGCCTCTTAAAGGCCGTGGAGAAATACGCGCGGCTCGAAGGCTATTCCATCGTGTATAAGAATCAGGAATACGACCCCGCGCTCGAAAGCCAATGCATCCGCGAATTGATCGCCTT
>JAISFM010000059.1 GCA_031263605.1 Clostridiales bacterium
TTGTGAAAGCGTCGCCGGACACCTCGCCGGCCGTATCAGCGTCGCCCGTCTTATAGACGGCACGCGACGCTACATGATAGCCCGCGGCGGGAACTGCTGTCAAGGTCACGGAATCGCCGTAATCCGCGTTTGCGACTACGGTAACCGTTCCGTTCGTTTCCGCGCCCTTGGTTATCGCGGAATTTATTTTCTTGAACGTCGCCGCGACCGTTACGTCATACGCGGGCATTGTGAACGCGCCGTCGGACACTTCGACGGTCGTGAAAGCGTCGCCCGTCTTATAAACGGTCAAGGTATCCAACGCATAGCCCATGGCGGGAACCGCCGTCACGGTCACGGACTCGCCGGCGTTTGCGCCGGATTGCACCGTCACCGAGCCGTTGGCCATCGTATCCTTACCGATTGTATAAGGCGCGAAGTCCTGTTGCGGCAAGCCCGCGGCGATTGTAAAGGAGACCGTCTGCCCCGCGAGGGAAGCCGCCGGATGCTCTCCGTCCCCTGTTTCCTCTCCGAGTCCGATTTTCAAGAACACCGTCGCGGGGCTTCCTGCCGAAACCGCGCCGTTGCGGATCAGGTACAGTCTGTCGGGGTTGGGCGCATCCAAATCCTCGTCGGTTTCGGGCGCGATAAACGCCGCGCGCGCCGTCCACGACCCGTCGCTTTTGTCCGGCGAAACTTGGTAATACAAGTCGCGCTCGTCGTACTCCGCTTCGCCGCCCGTAATCGAAAAGCGGGTGACGAACAGCGAAAACTGCGCGCTCCCCGCGCTGATTTTGACGGTAACCGACTTGACAAGTTCCGCGCCGGGGCCATCCAGCGCGCCGTCGCCCGCCGTAAAGACGGCCTCGTTGTCCTCGCCGATCGTCAGCACCGTGGGCGCGCCGATCGTGACAGAGTTCCCCGCGCTGTTCCCGTGAACCAGCCACGCCGCGTAGGCGACTAATCCGGCCGACAGCGACACGCACAAAGCAACCGCTATGAAAAACAGCGGCGACGCTTTTTTTTGCCTGTTCTTTTTCGCTTTCATCATACTTTACCTTTACTTTTTTTATTTTTGTTTGTCGTTGTTTTGTTTTTTGCGGGGAAAACTTTTTGAAAAAAGGTTCTCCCCGCACCCCTTGCAAAAACTTTCTGCCTATCCTCGAAAATCCGCAACCTCGAAGCGGTTGCGGATTTTCGAGGGGGACGCGTCTCCCCCACCGATCCACGGGGGCAACGCGCGCCCTTTCGCTCTTTATGCTCCCGTGGCGATTTTAAACGTAACCGTCTGACCCGCAAGGGCTTGAATGCCGGCCGTCGCGTCCTCGTTCACGCAAACCCGAATATAGAACGTCTTGCCGGCGGACAGGCCTGTGTAAAACTCTTCGCCCTGCGCGAGTTTCTTTGTGGCAGAGGCCGTCAAAGTAGAGTCCGTGTCGGAATACTCTATGTACAGGTCGCCGTCAGCATAAGTCGGCGACCCCGACGAGAAAGTAACCTCGGAGATATAAATCTTGTACGTCGCCGTGCCCGTTAAAGTAACGCTGACCGTGGAAATCTCCGATTTAAGGCTGTCCCCGTCCAATGCTACGTCCGTAAACACTACATTTTGTCCGACCTCCAAAGTCGCTGCGCCGCCGATTGTCACCGAGTTGTTGTTGCTCGCGCCGTGGATGATCCACGCCGCCAAAACGACGCCGCCCGAAACCAACAGCATGGCGATTGCCAATGTCAAACCGAATACTTTGAGTTTTTTGTTCCTTGTCATGTTTGTGCTCCTTTCTTTTTTTATTTTGTTTTGTTCCGCATCTTTAACCGGCCACGGGGATCGCCGCCGCCGTATTGACTAACGACAAATGACGAATTGCTGTTTTAAGAATTTAGCACACAATCCGCTCTATTCGAAATTCTGCATTCTGCATTTTGCATTTGAAATCAGAACGGCAGTTTCACGGCCGTAACCGCGTCCACGAACAGCGAAAAGTTAGCGGCGGCGGCGTTATTGACCCGCCAACTGAACAGCGTCGGCCGATTCAGCCCGCCGTTGGCCTCCGTGTCCATTCTCTTGATGACCCAGTCGATAGGCAATTTGACCTCTTTCCATTCGCCCGCCGTCAGCGTCGCCTGCCCCGCGTAAACGCCTTCCGCATATCCTGGCGTCCATGATGTGTTCAGGCTTGCCGCGATAACACCGCCCGCGTTCGGGTCGTCGGGGGTTGACGGCGCGGTCGTATCTTCGAGCGTGAAGCCCCCCGACGCGCCGTCAAAGCGCAGATACACGGGGAATTTTACCGCGCCGTATCCGGCGTTTAGCAGGATTTTTAATTGCGAAACCGCTTCCGCCCGCACCGCGTCGTTAAAAGTATAACTGAATACGACGTTGCCGTTGTTGCTCGCCGCTTTGGTATGCGTGAACTTAATAAACCCGACGCCCGAAGGCTCGCGGCCGCCGATTGCGCCGATCTCGTACCCCTCGCCGCTTGCGCCTGCGGCTCTTGCCCCTGTATACGGCGTAACCGCATTAGAGCCCCATGTGTGATCGTCGTACCCAAAGGATACAATCGTAGTTTCCGGACGGACGGCGTACATGCCGTCCACGTAAATGTCGGTGTTCGTATTGCCGCCTTCGTCGGTTTTGTAGCAATTTACCACCAAATCTATACCTTGGCCGAACAGCGCGCGCAGTTGTATCACCCATCCCAAATCATATTCCCAGTTGTTCCATCGGCCTTCGTGAATATAGCCCACGGACTGGTTTGCTTTGGCCGTCCAGTTATTGAGCGCGGCCGGCGCGGACAATTCGCGCATATTCCTGTAATATACCGGTTTTGCCGTATCGGCCGGGAAGTCTTCGGTATACTTCATATAGATCGGAATAATAATTTTGCGGTAGCCGCGCGCGTACAGCGATTGCAACTGCTCGGTCGAGGCGGGGGAATCCAAGCGCATCCGTATGCCCTCGGCGGAGCCGCCTTTATTCGTTACCGTCAGCGAGGCTTTCATGAACCCGCCGCGCGCGGGCGTTCGGCCGCCTACAGCATCTGTGAAATACGTGAACCCTCCGCCCGCCAGCGAGGAATCGCCGGGATTCCCGAGAATATACGGCGTAACGCCCGACCTCTTCGCCTCCGTATCGAAGTAATTAAACTCCGCGACGCGCTCCTGCGCCGAAACCGTCACGTCGCACGACGCGCTTTGCGAGCCGCGCGAGGCGGTTACCGAAGTCGCTCCCGGCGACACGCCGGTGATGACGCCCGTATCGGAAACCTCCGCGACCGACGGGTCGCCGCTCGTCCATGTTAATTGGGACGGGTCGGTTAAGACCGCGCCGTCTATGACGCCCGTACAGTCAATCTGCGCGGACTGCGGGAGGTCGTCCTCATAGATTTCATCCCGCATGGATATACGCGCGGTTTCGGACAGGGACAGCATCGTCATCGCAAGGACGGTTATGTCGAATGCGCGGAGCAGGCTCCTGCCCCCGTGGGAGGCGGAGACTGAAATGACCGCGCCGCCTTCGGAAACGCCCGTAATAAGCCCCGACGCGGACACCTCGGCGACAGCCCCCGCCGAGGACGAATATTGTATATCCGGCTGCGGGTCGAGCGGATTGCCCTCGAAAGTTACCCGCGCGTTTATTTGCCGCGTAAACCCGACGTAAACATTCCGCGAGTTCACGCTTGCGTCCAGCACGGGATACGGGCTGTTTTGCGCCGTTACCGCGCAACGCGCCGATATATTGCCCGCCGTCGCGTATATATACGCCGCGCCGGGCGCGTACGCCGTAACCGTGCCGTCGTCGCCCACGCCCGCCACGGCGATGTCGGACGTGCTCCAAACGACCGCGTCCGCCGTATTTTCCACGGATGCGGACAAGCGGAAACTGTCGCCTACGAACACCGTCTTTTCCGTTTCGCTCAAAACGACGGCCGGCGCGCCGCCGCCGCCGTCCTTGTTGCCGCACGCTGCGGCGGACAGCGACAGCGTCAAAACGGCCAGCGCGGCCAAATACCTTGTCAAAGCCTTTTTCATAGATTCACCCATCCTTTCCTTTTATTTTATACGCCCCATTCGGCATACAGTTGAGACATCGATTTGAGTTCCGAAACGGAGAAAATTTTCGCCCTTAACGCCGTTTCCTTGACCCACAGTTTCATTTCCAGAAGTTCGGCCTCGGTGAAATAGTGCGGATAGAATTGGATCGTCATATAGATCACCGTGATGCGTTCCTTGTCCAGCCTGTCTTTTAAAAGCGTGAAACGCGCGGGATCCGCGTCCCGCAAAGGCTCGATCAGCCCGTACGCGCCGTCAAACAGGCGCGCCCATTTGTCGAGTTCGCCTTTGGGCCAGAATTTGTTTTGCAACAGGTCGAAATAGATGCCGCCGTCCATACCTTTTTGCTCGTAATCATAGGTGGTGAGCGCGATCATGCTCTCGTAATATTCTTTCATCGGCGCGGCGGCCTCGCCGTAAAACTCGTCCATAAAGCGGCTTACCGCCTCGGGCACATTCTCGTCGACGTCCCACGCCAGTTTGGACGCGAGGAATTGTTTTAACTCGAAAAACGCCGTGCCGCCGTAAGTGGGGCCGCTCACACCCTGATCGTACAGCGCGGCCGCATGGTTCGCCTTGTAAAACCGGTAAATGCTCTGCATCGTGTTGTAACTGTTGAAATGCATGAGGAAGTCGTAGAAAAAGTTTTGCATATAGCCCCAAATCATCAGTTCGCCCCCAAGCGCGGACCAGCCCTTGATCGTTTCCGCCAGAATCGCGTTTTTCGCCGGATTGGCGGGGTCGTCGTAAGCGTACCGGTAATCCGTTTCGATCGGCGCGAGCATGACGAACAAATCCTCGTCGAACACCATTTCGGGACCGGACGGCAGGTACCTGCGCTTTCCGTCCGGCACGACGGGCGGGGCAAAGGATTTCAGATAGGCGAATATCCCGACCTTGATGCGGCGGCCGGACTGTTCGGCGGCCAGCCACTCGCGTATGCTTTTCGCCAAATAATTGCCGCACAGCACCGCCGTCGCGGAGTTCGCGCCGTACCGGTCGATGATCTCCATGCTCTTGGGCGACGTGTCCCACGAATTTTTGTCCTGCTGTCCGAACATGATCCGCTCCTTGTCGGGGTTTTTGCGGATTACCTCTTTCATATTCTCCAACGCGACGCCCCACATTTGCCGATTGCCGAAATTCACGTCGTCGCCGTTGTCGTTGTAAAAGGACCGGTTCGTTTCCCAATATTCGCTCTTGGGCACCAAGTCGAGCGTCGTCGCCCAAAGGTCGGTATTGGGAGCCATAATCACGTCGCGCTGTACCTCGTAGCGCAGGCGGCGCGCCCAATCGGGGTAGTCCTGCATGGGCGTAGTCGGAGCAAAGCGCACGTCGAACGATGGCACGTTTCTTACGGTCATCTTTGTCAAATTAAGCGCGGTCGATTGATTCAGGGTATAAGAATCCCCCGCGTAGGCCTCGTACCCGAACGAATAGCGCATAAAATCGTATACCGCCCATTGGTCGGCCTGTATCGTACGCCCGAGCATAAAGACGGAGTTCCCCTTTGTAACGATATTAAAGCCCGAACGCCCCAAATCCGCGTCCGGCGACACGCCCGCGCTTTGCGCGAGTTTGTTCCTGCCGATCGACAAGTATTTCGCGTCCTCCGACCACGTGGCGGCCGCGTCGGTAACTTCAAGAGTCGCGCCCGTCGCTTTTTCGAAAAAATAAACCAGTTCGGACGCGGCCGCCGACCCCGCGTCCACGTCATCCTCGGCTATGACGACGCGGTAGTCCGTAACGCCGTTTTTGGCGAGCGGGACATCGCTCGGCGTAAGGATAACGACGTTGCCGCCGGCTTCCTCCGGTTTGCCCTTCGAACAGGCGGCCAATGGCAACAGCAGCAACGCCGCCGCCGCAAAAACAATGAATTTCCTCAACATTTTCATAAATCAGTCACTCTCCCGCTTTTTTCTTGGCCGACGCCCCATTTGCTCCACAGTGCGGTTATGTCCCCGCCTTCCTTGTGCCGGATAATGCCGTTTTTGTCCGCCGTTTCCCGAAAGTGAATCTTCATTTTTTTCAATTCGGGCGCGGCGAAATAATCCGGATACAAC
>JAISFM010000118.1 GCA_031263605.1 Clostridiales bacterium
GGACGCCCGCGGCGATTACGGCGTGTTTTTTATCGGCCGTGACGGCGGACGGAAGGTGGCCGTCAACCAGCCCCACCGCGTCGTCGATGTTGAACTTGCCCTGCAAATAGGCGTAGAAGAGCGGGATTTGCTCCAAAACGACGCTGTTTAATTTTTTGGAAAGCGGGACGAAAGAGACATTGCAGATAATTTCGGCGGGGCGCAAGCGAATCAGGCAGTCGTCCAGACGGGCGAGCGCGCCGGGCGCGGGAAATTCGAGCATATCGAATTCGCCGGTGGTAATGTCGGCATAGGCGATTCCGGCCGCGCCGTCCGCGCCGTAAACGCAAGCGATATAATTGTTTCGGTTGTCGCGCAGCATTTCGCAATCGGCGGTGCCGCCGGTGACCGTCCGCACGACTTTGCGCTCGACGAGTTTGCTTTTGGGCACGACTTCGCCCTGCTCGCAGATCGCGACGCGGTAGCCCTTTTCAATCAATTTTACGATATAGGCGTCAACCGCGTGAAAGGGCACGCCGCACATCGGGGCGCGCTCGCCGTCGCCCGCGTCCCGCGCGGTCAGCGTCAAATCGAGTTCCCGGCTGGCGGTAATCGCGTCGTCGTAAAACATCTCGTAGAAATCGCCCAGCCGATAAAAGAGCAGGGCGTCCCCGGTCTGTTTTTTCATCTCGAAGTATTGTTTCATCATCGGCGATGAAGCCATTTGTTATTCTCTCCTTTTGAGTTTTGAGGGTGTGTTTAAGGGGATATTTTATACGGACATTTTTCTTTGAGGTTTGCCCGTCAAGGCTGCCCGTCGCAAAGAAAATAGTCCGGCCAAAAAAGAAATAATGGACAAAGTGCTTGGCGCAATCGGTTGGGGTTCTTCACTACTCCCTATCCACTGTTCCCTATTCCCTTTTATTAAGTCTATTTACAACTTCCCGCTGTATCGCGATCAACTCGTTCAGTCGCCGCTTCTTGACCGCAATCGGGATTTTGTCCGGCATTCGGGCGGCGGGCGTGCCGGGCCGCTCGGAAAACATGAACATGAACAGGTTTGAAAAGCGCGCGCGTTTCACCAAGTCCAGCGTCGCGGCAAAATCTGACTCCGATTCGCCGGGAAACCCGACGATAATGTCGCCCGAAACCGCGCAGTTCGGGATTTCCGCGCGGATCCGATCCAGCAACGCCAAATACTCGGCGGCGGTGTAGTTCCGATTCATCGCCGCAAGAACCGCGTCGCTGCCGCTCTGCGCCGGCAAATGAATTTCCTTCTTTACCTTCGGGCATTCGGCCACCGCCGCGATCGTTTCCGCCGACAAATCTTTGGGGTGCGAGGTCATAAACGCGACCTCGAACGCGCCCGGCAGCCCGTCGATCCGCCGCAGCAACTCGGGGAAACCGACCGCCGCGCCGTTTTCCTCGCCGCGATAGGAATTGACGTTTTGCCCCAATAGGGTGATTTCCCGACAGCCCCGCGCGGTCAATTCCGCGATTTCTTGTAATATCGGTTCGGGGCGGCGGCTCCGTTCCCGCCCGCGCACATACGGCACGATGCAATAGGAACAAAAATTGTCGCACCCGTACATGATATTGACATAAGCGCGGTTCTTGTCGGCGCGCCGATAAACGCCGCCCTCGCAAACGGGCCCGCCCTCTTCCTCGCGCTCCAAAACGCGGCCGCCCGTTTCCGCGCGCCTTTTCAGAAATTCGCGGAATTTATCAAAGTTGTGCGTGCCGAACACGATGTCCACATAGGGAAAGCGGGTTTTCAGCGTCTCGAAAGCCTCGGCATTCTGCGCCATACAGCCGCACACCGCGATTATAAGGGACGGTTTTAGCCGTTTCAGCGGTTGCAACACGCCGAGGCGGCTGTACACCTTGTTTTCCGCGCCCGCCCGCACACAGCAGGTGTTCAGGACGATAACGTCGGCGGCCGCGCTGCTCTCCGTCGCCTCGTAGTTTTCCTCGGTCAAAAAGCCCGCTAATTTTTCGGACTCGTGCTCGTTCATTTGGCAGCCGTAGGTGATGATTTTATAGTATTTCACAGTTTGCGTTTTGCGCGGCCTTGCTTATCGGGCGTTAGCATATATGAATAATATAGCATATTTTAGGAAAAAAATCAAACGAACGCAACCTCTATAATTAAAATAATAGGGCGAACGCATGACCGGACGGCGGCGGGAAGTAAAAAGTTGAAAGTTAAAGGATAGGCGTTTGCGCTAAAAAGGTTTTGGCAAGAGGCAAGAAACATAAAACATAATAAAGGTTATTTTCGGCGACGGCATCCGAAACTTTTCGACTTTCAATTTTCAACTTGCTTCTTGCGTTCGCCCTGTTAAAATCGGCGTTAATAACAAATACTAACCCCGACCATGAACAACACCCGTGACGAAAACGCTAAAAACGCCATCGCGGAAAACGCCGACGACATACGCGCGGAAAGACGCGTCCGCCGCAAACGCGTTTTAAAAGGGCTGGGCCTCGGCCTCGGCGGGTTCGCGATACTCGCGTTCACCGCCTCGTCCGTCCTGTTGTTCGGCGTGTTTCGGGTGCAAAATTATCAAAACCTCTCGCCCGCCAAACTTGCCGCAGACCTTTCGGAGTCGGTGTTCGACGTAAACGGACGGCCTTTGAGCGGCGGCGGGGAAAAATTTGCCGCTTTGAGCGACCTGCCGCCCCATGTCCCGGCGGCTTTTATTTCCGCAGAGGATAAAAAATTTTATAAACATAAAGGCGTGGATTTAAAACGGATAGCGGGCGCGGCGGTCCGCAATTTGAAATCGGGCGGGCGCAAAGAGGGCGGCTCTACGATTAGCCAGCAACTGATAAAGAACACGCATTTGACCAACGACAAAACCCTAAACCGAAAGTTGGAAGAAGTCAAATTGACCTTGCAACTCGAAAAGTATTACGAAAAAAGCCAAATTTTAGAATACTATTTGAATATTGTGTATTTCGGGTCGGGCTTTTACGGGATACGCGCCGCCGCTCTCGGCTATTTCGACAAGGAGCCGAAAGACCTAACTCTGTCGGAAACCGCGCTCCTTGCGGGATTGCTGCCCTCGCCGGAACGGTTTTCGCCGCATACCGACGTGAACGCCGCTCTTGCCCGCCGCAGCCTCGTACTGCGGCACATGCTGAAAGACGGCGTTATCACGGCGGACGATTATACGGCCGCCGCCGCCGAGCCTCTCGCCGTCGCCCCCCTGCGCGGCGAAATTTCGGCGGGCAACGATTATCTGGACGCGGCGTTGGACGAGGCCGCCGAATTGACGAATTTAAGCCCCGCCGATTTGGCGCGGGCGGGCTATAAAATTTACACCTACGCCGATCCGGTTTTGCAGGGGAACCTGCGCGCCGCTTTTGCGGAACCCGCTTACCGCGCGGCAAGGGCGGACGGCTCGCCCTGCGACCGGCTCGCCCTCGCGATCGACGCGGCGAGCGGCGGCGTAAGCGCGTTTTACGGGGAAAGCAAGAGTAATTTGCGCCGCCTCAAACGGCAGCCCGGCTCCGCGATTAAGCCGGTTTTGGTCTACGCCCCCGCGCTGGAAACGGGCGTAGTAAGCCCGAACAGCGTGATTTTGGACGAGCCCACGACTTTTGACGGCGGGTACGCGCCGGAAAACTATAAAAAACGGTACGCGGGGCGAATCACGGTTAAACGGGCGCTTGCGGAATCGGCCAATATCCCCGCCGTCAAGTTGTTCGAGTACGCGGGGATCGACGCTTGTTTGGCCGCCGCGAGGCGGTGCGGGTTGACCTTCGACGAGCGCGACCGCACCCCCGCCGCCGCCTTGGGCGGTTTGACCTACGGGGTTACGCCCCTGCAACTCGCCAATTCCTATTTGCCTTTCGCGCGGCGCGGGAAGTTTATCAAAGCGTCCTTTATACGCCGCATTTTGAACGCCGAAGGCGAAACGGTCTATCGGCACAATACGATGAGCGGTTACGCGTTTTCGCCGAAAACGGCGCGTCAAATGTCGGAAATCTTGGAATACGCCGCCCGCCGAGGCACCGCGCGGAAATTGGCGGTTTACCCGGGGCGCGTCGCCGCCAAAACCGGCACCGTCGCCGATCCCGTAAACAACGAATTAAACAGCGACGCATGGTGCGTATCCTATACCGATCGGCAAGTTTTAGGCGTTTGGTACGGCGCGGGCGACGGCTCCGCGCTGAAAAGCAACGTTTCCGGCGGCACATTCCCGACGGCGTTGAGTTTGGAAATCTTGATGGCTGACGGTTGACGGTTGATGGGGATTAAAGGGAATAGCGGATAGGGAATAGTGTCGGTCGGGTGGACTTTGCGCGTTCGGTTGCTGCCATACACTTTAATAGTGATTAGTGGTTAGTGGTTAGTGTCGGTCGGAGTACACATTAACACGTTTCCCCGCCATGATAAGCAATGCTATGCGGCTCGTAAGACATTTGTTGAAAGTTTTTGGAAAGGGGGCGCGGGGGGAAACTTTTTTTCAAAAAAGTTTCCCCCCGCGCAATCGCGCAAACCACCCCGACCGACACGATTCCCGATCCACTATTCCCGAGTCCCGTTTCATCATGATAATTTGGAAATTTCTTTTTTCAGCCGCCCGATAATCTTTTTTTCTAAACGGGATATGTAACTTTGGGAAATGCCCAAAATATCGGCGACTTCCTTTTGCGTTTTTTCGTCCGCGCCCTTTAAACCAAAACGCAGTTCCATGATTTCTTGCTCGCGCTCGTTGAGTTTTTTAAGAGCCGTCCACAACAATTCTTTTTCAACCGACGTTTCGATGTCCTTGTATACAAGGTCGCTGTCCGTGCCTAAAATATCGGACAAAAGCAGTTCGTTGCCCTCCCAATCGACGTTCAACGGCTCGTCAAAGGACATTTCGGTTTTTATGCGGATTATGCGCCGCAAATACATCAAAATCTCGTTTTCGATACAGCGCGACGCGTAAGTCGCCAGTTTAATCTTTTTTGAAACGTCAAAGGAATTGACCGCCTTGATCAGGCCGATCGAGCCCACGCTGATTAAATCCTCGGTGTCCACGCCGGTGTTTTCAAATTTCCGCGCTATGTAAATCACAAGACGCAAATTGCGCTCGATTAAACTCGTTTTGATCGTTTCGTCGCCGTCCGACAGTTTCGTGAGCGCGATTTCCTCCTCCTCGGCGTTCAAGGGCATGGGCAAAGCCTCCGCGCCCGACAGATAATACAGCGCGTTGTCCGAAAACAATTCGGACCGAAAAATTTTGCTTAAAATGACTTTCAACAATCTCATCAGTTTCATGGTTGGTTACCTTTTTTTTGTTATTTCACCCTTTCCCCCAAGGTTTCATTTATCGGCATTCGGACATTGTCAAGAGTTGTAACGAAACCTCTTTCAAGCGAAGTCGAGAAAGCGCGTGCATGTCCCGTTCCTTTACAGTACGCCCGAATGCAACAGGCCTTGATAGTCCCCCGTTTTGCTCAAAACCCCTTCGTACAGCCCGATCATTGCGTCGGTTACTATTTTATTCGCGCACTTGTCCGAATATATCAAGATTTTGTCTGGCTTGAAAATAAAGATCTTTCCCGCGCCCGCCGCCGTAGCCAGTCGGATATAACGCCCTTTTGGAAATTGAGAATTGAGAATTGAGAATTGAGAAGTATCGGATTTAGGGGCTTTATCGGAAAGGTTGAGAATGTCAAACGCTTTGCGTTTAGGGGTTTTATCGGAACGGCTGAATATTTTAAACGCTTTTATGAACGCGGCGCGTTCTATCGGGATAACGGGCAAGCCGCCGACCGGGTCGTACAGTTGATTGCCCGTGTCGAGGAACGCGGTAAAATCCGCTTGTTTGCCGTTCAGGAACACGCCGATCTTTTTCACATATCCGGCGGCGTCCCGCGTTTTGTGCAAGCGTTTGATGAAACTGATCAGGAAGTAGCCGACAAAAGCCGCCGCGCACAAGACGGCGGCGGCGGCGTCTTTTCGATTGGGATCGAGATTGTCGGCCATGCCGAAAGGCAAATTCATAAAAGCGTACGCCGCGCCGCCGAATAAAAACGTAATAAAAACAAACGCGATATAGGCCGCAAAATATTTTCGGGCGTTCCGAAAAGCGTACAGCAAAAAGACCGCCGCCCCCGCCGCTCCCGCTTTGATGAACAGCATGAGGGCGGCGTTGACGTGTAAAAACGGATAGAGCGCGGCG
>JAISFM010000140.1 GCA_031263605.1 Clostridiales bacterium
ACCTAAACGCGAAAAGATTTCGTAACAACTCTCATCAGCCTTTAAGCCCCGAAAAGGTGATTCCCTCCGTCAGTTGTCCGTCTCGTTAGACGCGGATTTCGCGGTGATAACCGCCGTCCCCACGCCCACGGGGGTCACCTCCCCGCTTTGGCTCACCGCCGCGACGGTCGGCTCGTCGCTTTCCCATATGACGCTTTGATCCGCGCCCATCGGGTTGACGGTCGCGGCAAGCGTTTCGCCCGCGTCCGACGCCCGCAAATACCGTACTTATTCAAAGTGACCGATGCCGGCGCGGGCGTTACCGTCACATCCACCGAAACCGATTCGCCGTTAGGGGAAGTCGCGGTTATCGCCGCCGTCCCGACGGAAACCGCCGTCACCACCCCGCCTTCGACCGTGGCTGCTCCGGAATTGTCGGTCCCCCGCGATACGCCGCCCGCGTTGTTGACAATGCTACTCCCGTTCGCGACGGTTGGATACAGCGCCGCCCCGGCGCGGCCGAAAGCGGCGGCGGCCGAATGCCATCGAGGGGCAGTGAACCAAGAAATGCGCCCCGGCGAAATAAAGAAACGCGGCGACGGAGAGGGAAAGCAGCCCTCTGGCGTTCAAGGGAACGGCCAGCGCAAGCCCGAATGCGGCGGCAAACGGTATCAGCAAAAGAGAAACCAGCGCGGTTAACAGGGCGGCCGCGGCCGCGTTGAAAAGCAAAACGCAAAGGAAATTGAGAAAAAGCGCGGCCTTGTATCGGGCGCGGCTCAAACCGACGCTGTAAAAACGGCGGAATTCCCCATCTGTCCTTTTGCGCAGCGCGGCGAGGACGGCCGACAAAACGACGGCCGTGAACGCGGTCAGAAAACCGGTGAACATGTAGGCCGCGCGCAGGAAATCGGCGAAGTAGCCGCCGTAGTTCGCCAACGCGTCGCGAAAGTCGATCACGATTAGATTTCGCGTGCGGAACGCGCCGGTTTCCGCGCCCTCCGCCGTGTCCACGATCAAATGCGTATAAGGCGCGCCGGGTTCGAGATTGATCAGAAAATAAAAACCGAAATAAAAATCGTCGTTCAGGACGGCGAACACGCGAAATTCGCGCTCCTCCCCGTTCAAAACCGCCGTCACCGCGTCCCCGGGCCGCAGGCCGTACCGCGCGCTTTGCGCCGCGCTGACGATACAAGCGTCCTTTTGAGATGAAAAACGCGCCGCTTCCTCGCCGGTAAAGCCCGTAAAATCCGCGATAAAGTCCCTTTCCCCCGCCAAAACCAGCGCGGATGCGGTACGGCCGCCCCAAACGACGAGCCCGTCGAAATAGGCGCGCGCGCGGTAAACCGCGCCGGCCTCCCCGAACGCCGCGACCGAGTCGTAATACCGATCGGGCTCCGCGCCGAGGTTGGCGATTACCGCGTCGAATTTCACGTCGGCCGCAACCGCCCGCGCCCGCGCGTTCAGCCCGTTCAGCGCGGAGAACGAGAGCAGGAACGCGCACGTGCCGGCCAAAAGCAGAAACGCCGCGCCCCTCCACACGCCGCCCCTCAAATTGTTTTTTAGGAGCGCGCCCCGCAGCCCCCGCCCCGCGCGGAACAGTTTCGCCAATCCGTACAGCGCGTAAGGCGCGGCAAACAAGGCGAACCCCGACCCCCTAAAAACAAAGCGGAAAAACCGCCCGAGCCGCTCGGGGTACGCGGCGGCATGGGCGATCAGCACCGCCGCGCCCGCCGAAACGGCCGCCGACAAGCCCGCCCGCCCGTAAACAGAAACGCCGATCCGAAAATCGGCTAACAAAAAATGCGTGTTTCGGAGCGCGAAAGCGGCGGCCGCGCTCAAAAACGCGCCCAAAAAAAAGCCGCCCGCGAAAACGAGGCCGCCGATCGCGCATTCAATCCCGAAGGCCGACCGCCCCGTCATGCCGACCGCCCGAATTGCCGAAAGGCTCGGCTTCTCGTTCAAAAACAGCAGGTAAAGCAGGAACGTGAAAGCGCAGAAGCAAAAAACGGCGGCGCAAACGGCGACCAAACCCAAGGGCGCGGAGGCTAATCCGCTCACGTCGTCCATTCCGGCCGCGACGCGGCGCGCCGACAAATCGGAAATTTCGCCGATCCGCGCCAAAACCGCGTCCGCGCCCTCCGCGCCGTTCAGGCGGATAAAGGCGTCCGTAACAATGTCGGCGTTGTAGTTCGCGAAATAATTTTTGGAAAAGATGCGCCGGAAGCCCTCGGCCGACAAAAACAGCGAATTGAACGAGCCTTGGACATTCGCGAACAGGCCCCTGTCCTCCGCGACCGCCGCGACGGTATACTCCGCGTCGAGTTCGCCGAAGGACAGCCGCAAAACCGCGCCCGTCCGCGCCCCGCGCGCTTCCGCGAAGGAGCGGCTCGCCACTACGCCGCTATCCGTGAGTTCGGGCGGCGTTTCGCCCTTTTCAAACGAAAAAGGATTCCAACGCCGCAACTCGCCGTAGGGCGCGACGAACGCCGTGCAGAAAACCGCCGCGTCCCCCGTCCCGACGGCGACGCAGGTTTTAAAATAGCCGCGGACTTCGGCCGACAGCGGCCCGATCACGGGGTCGTTTTTTATATTGGAAAGGCTGAAAAAGCGGTCGGGGCTCCCCTCCGCCGTGACCCTGACGTCGGCGTCCCCCGACAGTTGGCGTTGGTACGCCTCCGCCGCGCCGTTAAGGAGCGCGGAGCGGCAGAAAACGAAAACCAGCGCGATCGTAATCAACGCCGCCGCGACGGTTTGCAGGATATAGTAGCCCTTGTTTTTGCGAAAAGCGGACTGTATATATTTGAAAAGCATGGCTTTTTTGAGCCTGTATTTACAGACAGGGAGGGTACAAACCGCGTTGCTACCGGTCATTGCGAGAAGCGCGAACGCCCCGGTCGTCATTGCGAGGAGCGTGAAGCGCGACGCGGCAATCTCTACTAAACACGAAACGCGCCTTTTTATATAGAGATTGACAGCAATGACCCCATAGCAACGCGGATTGTCCGCTCCCTCACAGATAAAAAGTATTGTCTTTTCAGATGCGTTTCGTTCTGTGAACACAGTTCTTAAAACGGCAACGAAGCCTGAATTTCAATCGAGGCGGACGACCCGCCCCGCGACGGCCGCGCAGGCCGGGGAATGCGTGACCATCACGATTGTCGCGCCGCCCTTGTTGAGGCGGCTGAAAATTTCCAAAATCTCGGCCTCGCTCCCGCCGTCCAAACTGCCCGTCGGCTCGTCCGCGAAAAGGATTTCCGGCTTGTTCAAAACTGCCCGCGCTATCGCCGCCTTTTGCCGCTGGCCGCCCGAAAGCGCGTGAACGCCGCGCCGGCGCAAGGGAAGCAGCCCCAATTCGCCCATCACAGCTTCGGCCTCCGCGCGGGCGGCGGCGTCGATCTTTCGCCCCGTCAAATAAAACGGCAGCAGGACGTTTTCCTCAACGGAAAAATTGTCCGCCAAATTGCCGTCCTGAAAGACAATCCCCAAACGGCGGGCGCGGAACGCGCACAGTTCTTTTTCCCGCATGGCCGTCAGGTCGCGCCCCGCGACGCGCACAACCCCCGAATCGGGGCGCAGCAGGCCGCATAGGATATGCAAGAACGTACTCTTGCCGCACCCGCTCCGCCCCGTCAGCGCGATAAACTCGCCGGGCTCGGCCCGAAAAGAAAAAGCGCGGAGCACGGGCGTCGTTTGCCCGCGCTCCGCGTAACTTTTGCAGAGGTTCGCGCATTCGATCATGAGAGTGCCGCCAAAGGCGGGCGGGATTATAGAGCGGTTAGCGCCCGCCGGAATTTAGGCCGCCTCCTCTTGGGCGGAAGGGACGGGGGAATGGTCGGCCTTGAGCCCAAACATGCCCGATAACATTTCGGCAAGGCCGCCCTCGGCGAAAGCCGGGTCGCTCCCGTAAGCCTTGGTTTTGAAAGAGGCGATTTCGGCGCGGTAAGCGTTGAAATCCATGTCCTTCACTTCGTCGCCGTACTCTTCGGCCCACCACGGATCGATGTCGCCATAGGCGGCGGCCAGTTGATCCCGAAGCGTGTTCAAATCGCCGGAATAGGCGTCCGCGCCCGCGGCGGCCAATTTCATAAAGCCGATTACCAAATCCTTTTGACGGGCTTCGATTTGCTCGTCGGTCATGTCCGCGTACGCGCCCGTGAAATCGTCATAGAACATACTGATCAAAACGCTGTCGCCCGCCGCCGCGCCGACCATTGCGTTTTCAAGCGCACGCAGGGATTTGACGGCGGCGGTCTGGCGGTCAATGACCGCCTTAACGTCGTTAATTTCCGCAATCGTCAAGCCGGAATCCACCACGGTCAGCAGTTTTTTGGCGATCGAGGCGGCGGCGTCCAGCGCGGCGTCGGTCACCGAGGCCAACGAGTTCTTTAACTCGTTCAAGTTGGATTGAACCAACGCGGTAAATTCGGCTTTCGTCAGATCGGCGTTGAACACGGTCCGCGTATACGTGTAAAAATCCTCGTGAATTTCACGGCCCTCCCACTCGACCCTGTAATCCTCATAAAGCGCGTCGTACGTGATACGAATATCCGCGTTGAGCGCGTCCGGGTGAGCCGCGACAAGTTCGTCGATAAACGGCTTTAAGTCGTTTTTATCGTATTCTGCTCTAAACGAGCGACTCCCAATCCATTGGCCTTCGCCGTCAAATTCCCTCGTTAGGGCATCGAAGAAATACGAATATGAGTAGTCGTCGCTCGGCCACTTGCCGTCGCTGTTATGGCTATCGCGCCACGCGTCGCGGTATTCGTTATACTCGTCGTAATATATGTTGATATAGGCGTTTTCCAAGTCGGGATATCGGTCGGTGAGTTTTGCGATAAACGCCGCGAGATCGGCCGAATCGTATTCAAATTCCTCGCTCCAACCCGTCCACGAATAACTTAAATAACCGTATTCCACTTCCTCCGTCGCGATCAGCCCGTTCTCGCCGTAAAGAGCCGAACCGACCGTGAAATAGCCGCACAGCAAATCCAGCGCGGGAGCGAACGCCAGAACGAAATCGTCGCGCGTCACCGCGCCCAAAATATCGTCGTACTGTTTTAGGACGGCGTCGTATCTCTCCTGCGGAATCCTCGCTTCCTCGCGGGTTTCCGCGCTCAAAGAGGTCAAGACCGAACGGCTCTCCGCCAGCGTCGCATAGGTGAACGCGGCCAGTTTCTCGGTCGAAACGCCGGTGTCTTTCAGCGCGAGAATCGGATTGTCTTTGAACACCGCATCGGGCGAAACATCCGCCCCGCCCGATATTTCCGCGATATAGGATGAAAAATCCAAACCGAGCAGTTTGCCCGCCTCCGCGTCGGTGATTTTGGCGTCCTTCATGCCTTTCAAAATTGCGTCCTTGCCCGCCGAGACGGCATTTTTCAGATCCGTTTTGGCCGCCGCCGAAATATCCAAAGCGTCGATGCTTTCGACGTCCGCCGCTCGGCTCAACAATGCGTTGACGGCGTCGTCCACGAGCGATCCGACCTTGTCCTCGGTCGCCTTGCTGTATGTAATTTCGGGCTCCTGTTCCGGCGGCGGCGTCTTTTTGCAACCGTAAGCCGCAACCGCGAGCGACACGGCCAAAGCCATAGCCAGCGCGAATGTAAAGAGTTTGCGTTTCATAGTTTCGTCTCCTTTTCCATATCCCTTTCATCCCTCAATATCGGTTCCTTGAATTTTTTGCTTTTCGGCAAAAAATTCAAAAAGGGTACCCTTTTTGAGTGCAAGAAAAGATATTTGTATAATTATATCACATACGCGCGGAATTTGTCAAACATTTTTAATAGCGGATAGTGTCGGTTGAGAGAATAATCTTGTGCGGGGGAAACTTTGTATCTACGATAAAACCGTTGTCACCTCGGTTTAAAAAAGTTTTCCCCAGAACCCTTTTCAAAAACTTTCAACACATTGCGCATATCATGGGGAACGCCGCGCGCCGACTTCTGTCATGATCTGAGCGAAGTCGAGAAATATCCCACATATTAAAAATTCCCCTCCCACGGAGGGGTGCCGCCATAGGCGGCGGGGTGGTTGCGCAAAAACCCTCTGTCCTTAACTGTGGACTGTGGACTATGCACTGTGGACTGTAAGTCGCGAAATCCCCCGCATTATGCGCTAATCTCTCTATCCATAATTTGTCAATTGTCAATCGTCAATCGTCGCGGCTGTCCCGTCGGTTTCCCCAAAACGATACAGTATTTCATATTGTCAAACCTATATTTGACAACGATACTGTCGCCTATATTAAACAATTTGTCTATTGACTCTTGTTTAATTTCATATCTGTAAACAGAGCGGCCATCCGTATCCGAATCCAAAACAATCTCGGTTTCAACATTTGCCAACTCTTCTTCTTTGAATTTATACCAACCACGGCTCTCGGTCCCGTTTATTTCGCACCGTATATTCAGAGTCAACGCCTTAACCCTGCTGCCCTCATACCAATGCCAACCGAGCCAAACGCTTGTAACCGTCGCCACTCCCTTGATAGGATGCCTGCTTTTCTCGATGGCCTTAAAAGACGACAGCCTTTTTATTCTGCCGATAAAGGGAAAACTCAGCCCAAAGCCGACAAAACAAGCGATGCTTACGATCAACAGCCACGGTTTATTTGTAATCCCCAAAACGATGCCGCCGGCAATCACAAAAACGAAAAGCAGCACAATAACGGCCGTTACGACCCAAAAATGAACTTTATCCCGTCGGGTCATTCTATCCCAAATGTCCCGATTATATTTACGCTGATCTCTAACCATAATATATTGCGAAGGACGAAGGACGGCCTATTGTAAGTAGGAAGTAGGAAGGACGAAGTGCGGTCGGATAAGTAGGAAGGACGAAGGTCGGTCGAATTTCCGTAAAACAAGTCGGTCGGCGGGCATGAAACATAAAGCATAATAAAAGTCTCTTTTTGCGTCAGCATCCGACACTTCGTCCTTCGTCCTTCCTACTTCCTACTTGCAATAGACAGTCCTTCTTACTTCTAAAACCCAATCAAACTTCTAAAACTCAATTGAGCCTACCGTTCTGGGATACGGCGTAACGTCGCGTATATTGGAAATTCCGGTCAAATACATGACCATGCGGTCAAAGCCCAGCCCATACCCCGCGTGTTTGTTGCCGCCGAACCGCCGCAAGTCCGTATACCACCAATAGTCCCCCGCGTTCAGCCCCATTTCGGCCATGCGCTTTTCCAGCATGTCGAGCCGCTCCTCGCGCTGGCTGCCGCCGACCAACTCGCCGATTCCCGGCGCCAATAAATCGGCGGCGGCGACGGTTTTGCCGTCGTCGTTCAAGCGCATATAGAACGCTTTGATGTCCTTGGGGTAGTCGATGAGGAACACGGGTTTTTTATAGATTTCCTCGGTGATAAAGCGTTCGTGTTCGGACTGCAAATCGCAACCCCAAAAGACGGGAAATTCAAACCTGTCTTTCTTTTCGGCGATTGCCTTTTCCAAAATCCCGACGGCCTCGGTATAGGTCAGCCGCGCGAATTTATTGTCGCGGACGTTTTTCAATCGGCCGATCAAACCCGTATCGACGAACTTATTCAAAAACTCCAATTCGGGCGCGGCGTTTTTCAAGGTATAGGAGACGATATATTTGACCATAGCCTCGGCGGTGTCCATGTCGCCCTTCAAATCGCAGAAAGCCATTTCGGGTTCGATCATCCAAAACTCGGCGGCGTGGCGCGTCGTGTTGGATTTTTCCGCGCGGAAGGTCGGCCCGAACGTATACACATTGGAAAAAGCCATGGCGAACGCCTCGACGTTCAACTGCCCCGACACGGTCAAGCCCGCCTTTTTCCCAAAAAAGTCCTGCGTATAATCGACTTCGGCCGCCTTTGCCCGCGCCTCCGTCGGGCCCGTCGTTTTTTCGGAAGCGTTTATAGGCGCGTTTTCCCCGAAAACGTTTCTCGGCAACCCTTCCAAATCGGGCGCGGGTTTCTCGGAAACATTTCTCGGCGGGTTTTCCAAATCCAGCGTAGTCACCTGAAACATCGCGCCCGCGCCTTCCGCGTCGCTGCCGGTAATGATGGGCGTATGCACATAGACAAAGCCGCGTTTATTGAAAAATTCGTGTATGGCGAAAGCCGCCAGCGAACGGATACGGAACACGGCGTTAAAGACGTTCGTGCGCGGGCGCAAGTACGCCTTCTCGCGCAAGAACTCCATGCTGTGCCGTTTCTTTTGCAGCGGGTAGTCTTCCGCCGACGCGCCCTCGACGGTGATTTGATCGGCTTTGATTTCAAAAGGCTGTTGGTTTTCAGGCGTCGCGGCCAGCGCGCCCACGACGGTCAAGGCCGCGCCGACGTTTTGTCGGGCGATTTCGTCGTAGTCGTACCCCTTGCCGCGCTCGAAGACCACCTGCGCGGAGCGGTGGCCGGAGCCGTCGTTCAACTCGATAAAGCCGAAGTTTTTCACGTCGCGCACAGTCCGCGCCCAGCCCGAAACCGAGACCGTTCTGCCGTTCAGTTTTTCATGGTTTTTCCAAATATCCGAGATAAGCGTACGTTTCATGTCTGTATATTCCTTTTCATTATTTATGCAGAATGCAAATATCAAGTAATAGGACTATGGAATAGGACTCTGTAAGATGTAAGATGGAAAATGACTATGTAAGATG
>JAISFM010000173.1 GCA_031263605.1 Clostridiales bacterium
ACGATTTCGATTGACAAGGCGGCGTGGCTGAATACCGCGTTGAAGCAAACGCCGGAGGACAGGCGCGACACCGAAGCGCGGCGGTTGCTTTTAGCGGAACTTGCGGCAAAGGAGGCGAAAATCTACCGCGAGGAAAAGATAGTAAAGAAAGTGTTCAATATTATCTCGGCGGCGACGATGGACTACGAATATATAACCGACGAGTGCGTGGAGATTTATCTCAGAAAAAGCCCGATACCCGCGTGGGACATAGCGAGATCTATCGACGACGAAATCGAATGGCTTGCAAAAATCAAAGATATGTTTTTGCGTAAGGACAAGGAATTGAAAGGGGGCAAGGTTCGCGACGGGAAATAAAGAATCGATAGCGTTTATGGGCGCGGCGCGGCGGCACATACGGTAGCCGATGATCGGCGAGGCCTTATCCGCCGTCGCCCTGCGCGCTGAACGGCAAAGAACGAAACGGGAGGAGCGTTATTTATAAAAAACAGGGCGTTTAAGACATGGAGAAGGCGGTTTGATATTTATATCGGCTCGCCTTTTTTCGTGTTGTACAATCAAAAGAATCGGTGGAAACCGCCCCAAAACAAGGGTTAAAAATAGGAGTGGGGAAATGCAGGGATACGGAAAGAAGTTTAAAGACGAATGGCCGGCTGTTTATCAAGCCGGAAACGGGGCGGGCAGCGCACAACCTAAATTACAGCGTGCAAATTACCGTTTGCCTGGCTTATGCGGAAAAACATGATAAAAGAGAGGTAGGATTTATGGAACATAGGAATTTTGCAAAAAAGCGGATTTGCAACAAGCCCCGCAAAAAAGCGGCGGCAATCGAAAAAGAATTTATCATCAAAGAAACCTTCACGGGGACGCGGGACTTATCGGATATAGTTTTCAGTTTGATATTTGCGGAATATGCCGGGCGCGAAAACGAATAGGCCGCAAGGAAGATGATTGCAAAGACGATCAGGGCGAACGCATGAAAAAAGATTAAGAGAAAACAGATAAGAGGACACGGGATAGGAAATTGAAGTCATATTGACAACGCAGGCGTTTCGCGTTCAAGGTTGAGGGTTTTTCGGTGGGGTAAGTTTTCAGTATATGTAACACTATTTTCTTATGACTTCAAAATTTAAATGATCAAAAAAAAAGACTAAATCAATCGATTTTTCGGATCATTTAAATTTTAATGCGTAAACCCTAGGTTGTCCGCTCCCGCTCCGCCGGGAGTGGACAAACCGTGTTGAATATAAACACGGCAAGTCATTGCGAGGAGCGCGAAGCGCGACGCGGCAATCTCTACAAAACACGAAACGCGCCTTTTTATATAGAGCTTGCTTCGTCGCTCACTGCGTTCGCTCCTCGCAATGACCGGTTGCAACACCATTTGTACACTCCCGCTCCGCCTATCCGCTTGCCATACCGAAAAAAATATGCTATACTATCAAGTATATAATGGAATAGTATTGAAATAAACAGTTAAAAGTTTTTGGGAAAGAGCGCGAGAGAACCCTTTTTGACAAAAAGGGTTCTCTCGCAAAATCTAAACTTTGAAAGATTTGAGAGAGAGAAGTATTTGTAAAGCGCGGGAAAACTTTTTGTGAAAAAGTTTTCCCGCGCCCTTTCAAAAACTTTCAACATTAAAATGCAAAACGCGGAAAGTTTTTGGGAAAGAGCGCGAGAGAGCCATTTTTTCAAAAAGGGCTCTCTCGCAAAAAAAAGAGAACTCGCAAAAAAAAAGAGAACTCATAAAAAAAGGAAATACAAACGGACATGACGGCAAGGAAGATCAACAAAATCGGTGTACTGACGAGCGGCGGCGACGCGCCGGGCATGAACGCGGCGATTCGGGCGATTGTGCGGTACGGCAATTATCTCGGCATGGAAGTCGTCGGGATCGAGCGCGGCTATCACGGGCTGTTGAATAAATCGTTCCGGCCGATGGGGATGCGGAGCGTGTCGGACATCATACACCGCGGCGGCACGATTTTGAAAACCGCGCGCTGCGAGGACTTCAAAACCGAAGCGGGCCAAATCGCGGGCGTTAAAAACCTTCGCGAAGCGGGTATAGAGGGCGTGATTGTAATCGGCGGCGACGGCAGTTTCGCGGGCGCGAAATGCCTGTCCGAGCGCGGTATCCCCACGATCGGCATTCCGGGCACGATTGACAACGACCTGCCCTATACGGATTATTCGCTGGGCTTCGACACGGCGGTCAACACGGTGCTGGACGCTATCAACAAACTGCGCGACACGATGACCAGCCACGACCGCATCAGTATTGTGGAAGTCATGGGGCGGCACTGCGGCGACATCGCGCTGTACGCGGGGTTAGGCGGCGGCGCGGAAGTGATCATCGCGCCCGAGAACATACCCGACATGGACACGGTTTGCCGGCGTTTGCAGAGCGGCCGCGAATCGGGCAAGGTCAGCGGGATTGTGGTATTGGCCGAGGGCGCGGGCAAAGCGGAGGACTACGCGCGCGAGATTGCGGCGCGCACGGGGTACACGATCCGCCCGACGGTGCTGGGGCATATCCAGCGCGGGGGCGCGCCGACCAACGCCGACCGCCGTTTGGGCAGCATGTGGGGCGCGCACGCGGTCAAACTTTTGGGCAAAGGGATAGGGAACCGAATTATCGGGATCAGGGCGAACAAGATTTACGACGTGGACATCGCCGAGGGCTTGAAAATTACGCGGGAAATCGACATGGACATATACAACACGGCGGCGATACTGGCTCTTTAACGGCAACCTTTTTAGGTAAGAGGTAAGAGGTAAGAGGTAAAAGATTAGGTAATAAGTAATAGGTAATAGGTAATAGGTTCGGATAAAGGACATTGCGCCCCTTGCGGGACAGTGCGAAGAGCCGAACGGGACGGGGCGTTCCTCTGTTCGGTTGAGATTGCCGCGTCGCGCTTTGCGCTCCTCGCAATGACTTGCGGGGCATTCACCTATTACCTATTACCTAATCTTTAATAGGTTAAAATTCTTCCCTGCGTTCAGAATGCCATTGTCGCGCGCAATTCTCTTTATCCGAACCTATTACTTATTACTTATTACCTATTACCTATTACCTAATCTCTTACCTCTTACCTCTTACCTCTTACCTCTTACCTAATCTCTTACCTCTTACCTCTCATCTCCTCCCTTTCCTCCCTCTCTTCCCTTTCTTTACAAAAACTTTGCAATTTCCCCAAAATTCCCCTTCAAACGCTTGCGTTCAAAAAGAAATAGGTATATAATATCTATACAATACGCGCATAATGCATAATGAAAAGGGTACCCTTTTCATTTTTTCCCGCCGTGAAACGGCGGGAAAAAGGCGGTATTGCGTGGAAAAAGGAGAAACAGACATGAAAAAGCGCAAAATCCTGTTAACGGTCGCGACTCTCGCCCTCGCCCTGCTGATGTTTACCGCTTGCTCGGGCGGAGTGAAAATCGACGGCAAAAAATTCGACGCGATCTACGCCGCCTACGGCGACACGCTGATCGTCGGCGAAAAAGGCGACGCGCGCCTGTACATCAACGGCAGGGCCAAGGGCGACAAAGCCTATACAATCGCGCGCCTTGGCGAATCCGGCTACTACAAAGCCGAAAAGACCCCCGTCAGCGGCTATTACTTAATGGACAAGGACGGCAAAATCCTCAACCACGCCGACGGCGTAAAGGTTACGGATATCAGTGACCGAACGAATTATTATACCGTGGACGACAAATATTTGGTGGGCGACTATCAAACCGCCGGCTTTATCGCAAAGGTCGAGACCAAGGAAAAGGACAAAGCGGGATCGCTTCTGCAATACGCCGTGATGGCGAAGTCCGGCGCGGTCGCCGACGGCCGCTATTCGAATTTATCGAATAATTACAGCGAGATTTTCATCGGCACAAAATCCGAGGAAAAAACGCCCGCGGACGGTTCGACCCTCGCTGAGAACGCCGTTAAACGTTACGCGCTGAAAGCCGACGGCTCGCAAATCGCCGCCGTATGGGGTTCCGTCACCGTTCGGAAATTTAGCGGTTCCAATAAAGCGGCCGCGTTCGTTGCAAAGGACGAAACCGACGCAACCACCGGAAACGGGTACGACCTGTATTCGTCGGACGGAAATTTACTCGGGCAGGCGTTTTCGTCGTCCGTTGACACGTTGGGCAAGGACACGTTGGCCTTTACGCGCAAGACGGCTATCGCCGACGATACCGCGAAAACGTATTTCCTCAAAGACGATTTCACCTCGAATTTAAGCCCCGATTATTCCTCTTATTGCGGAACGTATAAAGACGTTGCGTATTATTACCAGAACAGCGGCACGGACGCCAAAATGATCATGGGCATAGGCGGGCCGTCGCATGGCCCGTACAACGGGATCTATGAAATCGGTCAAGGCGCTTTGTTGGTGACCGTCGGCGTGGGCGACATCGCAACGAAAAAAGTGATCCGCCTCGACGGTACTTTGTTGTTGGACGGCTTAAAAGGCGACGCGCAAGTTCTCGATTACGCGGTTTACGGCGAAGAGGACAGCGATAAATACGATTTAATCGTTAAAGAAGACGCAAAAGTGACCGCCAAAATGGTGAAAGAGGACGGCACATCGGTTACGAATACCTATACGTTGGCCGACGGCGAATCGATAAGCACGCTTCAATACGGTTGCATGTTTGCAATTTTGTCTGATGCCCCTACAAAGATGTGGATTCCCGCCACGGGCGCGGTTGCGACGGCCTCTATATCTCTGGGTACCTACGATGTTTACGAGTTTATCCAACTGACGGTAGGCACGGGCGACGACGCTGTACAATACTTGACCACCAAAGGCATGCTCCGGAATTGGAACGGCCAAGCGTCGAGCGGCAACCTGCTGTCCACGTTAGGCGCGG
>JAISFM010000185.1 GCA_031263605.1 Clostridiales bacterium
ACTCATGCGCGTGCGCGGCGCGCTTGGACGAACGCGCGACGGGGTTGTAACGCAAAATCGTCATCGCGTACAGAATCGCGATCAGGGCGACGCCTACGTCCGCAAACTCGGCGATCAGGATGAAGTTCGGCGGCAGAAGGTTCAGGGCTTGCAGGGTGAAGGACAACGCCATGACGACGACTTTTACGAACAGCGTAAAGACGATGTTGACGAACACGATTTGACGGGTCTTGCGCGCGAGGCGCATCGCCATCGGCAGTTTGGCCGGCTCGTCCGTCATTAAAACTACGTTGGCCGCTTCCATCGCCGCGTCGCTGCCCAAAGCCCCCATCGAAATCCCCACGTCCGCGCGGGCAATCGCCGGCACGTCGTTGATCCCCTCGCCTACAAAAGCCGTCTTGCCCCGCCCCGCCTTGCCCGCGATTATCCGATCCAAAATTTCCAGTTTCTGTTCGGGCGTCAGTTCGCAATGCGCCTCGTCAATCCCGATTCTGCGGGCCGCGTCCTCGGCCGCCGCCCGCTTGTCGCCCGTCAGCATGACCGTGCGCCGCACCCCCAACGTTTTCAAGTCCGCTACCGCCTCGGCCGCGTCCTCCTTTACTATGTCCGTCAATACCAAACAGCCCAAAAATACCCCGTCCGCCGCCGCGTATACGTGCGTGCCAAATAAATCCGGCTCGGCGACGTTTGCGACACCATGCTCCCGCATCAGCGCGGCATTGCCGCAAAGGACGCGGCGGCCCGCAATCCGCGCGGACACGCCGTGCCCGCCGTACTCCTTGTAATCGCGGATCAGGGCGTGGTCGATCGGGCGGCCGTACTTTTCCGTGACGCCCCGCGCGATCGGGTGCGTGGACTGGCTTTCCGCCCATGCCGCCGTTTCCAACAGCGCGTCGGCCGAAACGTTCGGCGCGGGGAACAGCCCCGCGACTTCGAACACGCCGCGCGTCAGGGTGCCCGTTTTGTCGAACACCACCGTGTCGCAGAACGCCAGCGACTCTAAATAATTGCCGCCCTTCAACAAAATGCCGCGCTTGCCGGCCGCGCCTATGCCCCCGAAAAAGGACATCGGAATGGAAAGCACCAGCGCGCAGGGGCAGGACACGATCAAGAGGATCATGCCCGTGTGAATCCAACTCGTCAGCGACCAGCCGAAGATCAGCGGGAAGGGGATTGCGATCAGAAAGGCCAGCGCGACTACGACCGGCGTGTAGACCCGCGAAAAGCGCGTGACGAACTGCTCGCTGCGCGCCTTTTTGGCCGAGGCGTTCTCCACCATCGACACGATTCGCGCGATCGTGCTTTCGTCGTACCGCTTCCGCACTTCCTCGGTGAACACGTCGCGCACGTTGACGCTGCCCGAATACACCGGGCCGCCCGTCCCGACCTCGACCGGCACGCTCTCGCCCGTGATCGCCGACGTGTCCAGAACGGCGGGGTTGAGCGCGACGCCGTCCAGCGCGACTTTTTCGCCCGCCTTGACCAGCAGGCGGTCGCCCACCGCCACGTGTTCGGGCGGGACCTGCGCCAAATGCCCGTCGTCCGCGTATTTGTTGACCGATTTGACGCTCATGCCGACCAAATTTTTGATCGCGCCCCGGCTCTTTTCCACCGCCACCTGTTGGCACAACTCGCCCGTCTGGTAGAAAATCAAAATCGCGACCGCTTCCAGATTCTCGCCCAAAAGCAGCGCGCCGAACCCCACTATCGTCATCAAAAAGTTCTCGTCCAAAAACCGCGCGGACCGTATGCGCTTGCCGAATATGTACAGGATTTCGTAGCCGCACAGCAGGAAGGACGCATAGTACAGCAGGATCCCGACGGCCTCGCGGGCGGAGTCCACGCCCGCCCAAAGGGTCCAAACAAAGTCCGTTTCGCCGAACCCGTGCTCGCCCTCGCCCGTGAATTGCAAAACGGCGGCAACCAGAAAAAGAATCACGCCGGACAGTTTGACCGCGTTTCCGGCATTGAAAATCAGGCGGCGGGCCGCGCGGCCGTGCTCCTCGGCGGCCTGCGCGTCGGCCAACGTCACGCCCTCTTCGATGCTGTCAACGATTTTGACGATCTTTAAATAGGCGCGTTTATAGTCCGCGCCGTCGGCGTAAGTCACCGTCAGGCGTTCGGCGGGGAAGTTCATTTCGGCGCGTTCGACTTCCTGCAAGCCGTTGACCGCCTTTTCGATTTTGGCGGCGCAGTTCGCGCAGTCGAGCCCGGAAATTTTATAGATTTTTACCATAGCGGGGACAGTATACCACAAAAACGGTTTTTTGGCAAGCATTAGCGTTGGCTAATGATGGGGGGGGGGGTATTGTTAAACTTGCGGATACAGTCGGAACTGAACCGTTATGTTGCGCTGGGGGAACTTTTTCCAAAAAGCTCCCCCAGCGTCGCCTTTAAAAACCCTCCAGCGCAGAGGGAACACGCAAAGGAAAAATATTTGTGAACATAAAAGAAAAAGCGCGAACGGTTACCGGAATATAAAACAGGCAACGCTATTATAGTTGATTTAGCGGAACATTTCTTATTGCATTGCATAATTGTAATGGCAGGCACCACAAGACCGAATGATGGAGTGTTGACGAGCCTGCAAAATTGTGAAAATCCCATTGCTGCATGGGAACGCTACATAATTGAGGATTGCAAAGAATTCGATATTCCCTTTGATGCAAATTGGGAACGCAAGTTAACCTGAGGATTATTTTTGCCTTAACTATGACATTGCCAAATATTTCAATAGAATGTCCGGCACGCCTCTATTCCGTTCCGATTCCTCGGGCAGAGCCGAATATGGCACGGGGTGGGCGTGGCGGTCGTCCGCAATTTCGATTGTAAAGGCGGGGATTTTTAAAACTTCGACACACCAATCCTTGTAACCGCCCGCGCTGCTCCGGTCGCCGTCGATTAAACGGTAACCGGTCGCCGACGCGAGGGCTTCGGCAAGGCGGCGGTCGCGGGAGAGGTCGGGTTCGGCTTGATGAAAACGCCAATAAATTTC
>JAISFM010000197.1 GCA_031263605.1 Clostridiales bacterium
CGCCTACGGTAAGGCGGAAGTGCCGCGGCTCTGACTACCATGAGGAATTTGGTTTGGGGCGGGGGTCAGCGGCCGGATGCCGCAACGTGCGAGAGGCGGTATTCCGTCGGGGTGACGGCGGTCGTGCGTTTGAAAACGGCGGTGAAATAGGCGGGCGTGTCGAAATTCAAAAGATAAGCGATTTCTTGGACGGTGTGCTTGCCGGCGGCGAGGAGTTTTTTGCTTTCCTCGATTTTTAAGCCGATGTAATAATTGATGATCGAACGGCCCGTGCTTTTTTTGAACTGGACGCACAGGAACGTTTTGCCGTAGTTGATTTTTTTGCAAATGTCGTCGAGCGTGAGTTTTTCGTATAAATTTTCTTTTAACAGGCCGGTCACCAAGGTTTCGATTTGCCGCGACAGAATCTCGCGGTTGACAAAGGATTCCCGATTCGTGTTTTTCAGTTGGTCGCGCATCGACAAAATGAGGAGCGCTTCCAGATAAATGCGGATCATCTGCTGCCCGCCGAGGTTCGCGTGTTCCGCGAGGTCCAATTTTTGCACGCAAAGATTCAGGTCGTTCATGACGAAAGTCTTTTTCGCCTCCGCCAATATGTTGCGGACGACCCCGGCGCACTCGGGCGTCAGTTCGAATTGCTTTTCGTTGAAAAACGACATCGCGGCGGACTTGCACACGAACGTGATGAACATCGTCTGCGGGACGACGGAACCCGCCATGCGTATTTTATGGAACTCGCCGGGCTTGTGGAACAGGATGTTCCCTTGGCTCAAACGGATTTCCGTCTGTTCCCGCGTGCAGACCACTTCGCCTTTTTCGACGTAGATCAATTCCCAAAAATCGTGCGATTCCCCTTCGAACACATAATTTTTGTGAAATTTCGGGAAAAGGATCGTCACGATCTTTTCGACCATGATTAAATTTTCGATTTTGTGCCGATAGAATTTCATAGTAAATCGCTATATAAAAAAGCGCGTTTCGTGTTTTGTAGAGATTGCCGCGTCGCGCATTCTGCGCTCCTCGCAATGACCTGTATCAGAAAGGCCTGAGGGGCGGTTTTTCAAAGGGCATAATTCGGACATGCCCGACGCACGACGGAGTATTGCGCTACGAGTTGTTACGAAACCTTCCCGCGAAATCTTTATGGGTCTTTTCGTGTACGGGTTCGATAAACCTCTTGATAGTAGCGGTGCTACAATCTGCGATTTTTATCTTATCCGTACGCAAAAATCCCTCGTAAATCTTTATCGCGTTTAGGTTCCGCAACAACTCTGGGGATTTGCTGCGAAACTTAAACGGTTTCGCAACGGTACCATACTATTCTGTTTTCAAGGAGCGAGGACCCGGACTTTCGATTACAGTATATCATGGGATTTTCGGAATGTCAATACTTTGATGACCAAATGTTTGAAAAATATTTTTTAGGAAAGATTTCATGATACAGGCAAAAAAGTGAAAGAAATTGTTATCGATGCGAAAGAAAACATATTGCGTTTCGCGTTTTGATGATTTATAATGGAAAAATAAAATCAGGAAGTTCAAGGGCAGCCGGCGGCGCGCGGAGAAAAACCGTGTACACGGTTTTTTGTTGTTTCAATCAGAGATTGAAACAACAAAAAGAGGCTGATTGCTCTTTTAAACAAGGAGAGTATGGAAACGGCAATCGTGGGGTTCGGGCAGCGCGGGCATATTTACGCCGATCAGTTTTATAAGGCCGGTTGGGAAATCAAGGCGGTTTGCGACCCGAACCCGTATAAACGCGAACAGGCGGCGCGCGAGTACGGCGTGGACAGGCGGTTTTTGTTCGCGGACGCGAAAGAATTTTTTGCCGCCGGAAAGATCGCGGACGTGTTGGTCGTCGCGAGCCTGGACAAGGATCATTATTTTCACGCGACGGAGGGATTGAAAGCGGGGTACGATATCCTGCTGGAAAAGCCTATATCGCCGTCCGAGCGGGAATGCGTGGATCTCGCGGCGGAGGCGGCTCGGTTGAAACGCAAGGTCGTCGTGGCGCACGTCCTCCGGTACACGCCTTTTTACCGCAAACTGAAAGAAATCGTGGCGGGCGGCGCGGTCGGCGGGGTGGTCGGCCTTGCCCAACGGGAAAATATCGGGTACTGGCATTTCGCGCATTCCTATGTGCGCGGGAATTGGCGGCGTTCGGAGGAAGCCGCCCCGATTATTTTGGCCAAATGCTGCCACGATACGGATATTATCCGCTGGATAGTCGGCAAGCCGTGCAAGGCGGTTTCCTCTTTCGGCAAACTGAATTATTTTAAACGGGAAAACGCCCCGCCCGATTCGGCCGGCCGCTGCGTGGACTGCCGAATCCCCTGCCCGTATAACGCGCTTGAATTTTACTCGAAGCCGGGTTGGGAAGGGTGGTTCGCGCTGATCAGCAAGGGCGAAACGGATATAGCGAAATGCCTGAAAAGTTCGCCTTACGGGCGGTGCGTCTATAAGTGCGACAACGACGTGGCGGACACACAATGCGTACAGATGCTGTTCGAGGGCGGCGTTTCGGCGCAACTTTTGATGACGGCGTTTTCCCGGACCATTTACCGCGCCGTGCATATTTACGGCGACAAGGGCGCGGTCGAGGGCAATTTGGAGGACGGGCGGATACGGCTGGGGATTTTCGGGCGGCAGGACGAGACGATCGACCTGAAAGAATCCGCAGGGGACGTATCCTCCGGCCACGCGGGGGGCGACGCCCGCTTGGTCTGGGATCTAATCGCCGCGCTTACGGGCGAATCCCCTTTCGGCATAACCGACATCGGCGTGTCCGTGGAAAGCCACAGGATATGCTTCGCGGCCGAGCGGTCGCGTTTGAACGGCGGCAAATTGGAGGCGTTATAAGTATGAAACGGTACGGCGTGACGGTACCCGTCAAATACCTGCGGGAGGAAGCGAGGGACTATTGCACGGAGGACTATGCTTCCCTGTTGCGGCAGTTCGGGGCGGACAGGCTGCTTGTCTCTTTCAGCGAGTGGAACACGGATCCCGGGGCGTGTGTCCGGGAATTTCGCCGGATTTCCGCGTACTACGCGGAGAGGGGCGTGGAAACGGGCATATGGATTCCCGGCATACGGTTTTCCGACATGCCGGAGGGCATGGAGCCGCGCGTGTTCGAGGACGGGTCGAAGCGTTTCGGCTGCCCGTTCGGCGCGAGGTTTTCCGATTACTACGCCGGGATTATCGCGTATTACGCGGGCGAGGGGGTGAATTTCATTCTTCTCGACGACAGTTTCCAAATGCAAAATTCGGGCGGGCGGAACTGCTTTTGCGATCTGCATATGGAAAAATACGGGGAACTGTTGGGCGAGGATATTTCGCGCGAGCGGTTCGTTGCGGAAATCGCGAACCCGAAGCCGAACCGTTACAGGACGGCGTGGATCGAGGGCAGCGCGGCCGGCCTGTTTTCCTTGGCGCGGAAGATCCGCGAGCGCGTGGACGCGGTCAATAAAGCGGCGCGGGTGGGCTTGTGCGAATCCACAACCATACGCGAGATCGACGGCGCGGACCTTCCCGCGTTGGCGCGCGCGTTGGCGGGCGGAACGCGCCCCTTTGTCCGTTTGCACGGCGGGCCCTACGGCTACTGCATGTTCAGATCCCCGTCCGACTGGAACAGCGTGGCGGACATCGAGCGGCTTCTGATCGGGAGTTTCGCCGGTTCCGACGCGGAAATCGTCAGCGAGGGCGACACGTTCCCGCGCCCGCGCTATGCCACGCCCGCCGCCCATTTGGAGAATTTCGACGGCGTATTGCGCGCGGACGGCCGTTTCGGCGGCATTCTGAAATACGGCATAGACTACATAAGCGCGGCGGGGTACGAGCGCGGGTACGCGGAGGCCGCCGGCCGCGATAAAAAGATTTTCGCCGCGATAGAAAAGTATTTCGCGGACGGCGCGGACTGCGGCTATTACGCCTATGAATATACGGGGAAAGAGGTCTTTACCGAAAACGAATTCCCGGACGACGTTTGGAACAACCGGTTCCGTTCGGTCGCGGGGCATTTGGTCCCCTATACGGATTTTCGGCATTATACCCTTCCGTCGCCGCACCTGCTGAATTCGGCTGGAATGCCGCACGCCTTTACGCCGACGGGCGGCCCCGCCGTCGTCTGCGGCGTGTCGGCGCGGCACATTCCGTTAAAGGAACTGGCGCGCGGGGCGGTGCTCGACTTGAACGCCGCGCGGATTTTAACGGAACGGGGCGTGGACGTCGGGCTTGTGTCCGCGGTCCCCGCGGTCTCGGACGGATGGAATGCCGCGTGGGAGGCGTCCCGTGTTTGCGAATGCCACGCCGATTACGGCGACAACGCGCTCGTCGGCATTTGGGTCAGGGTGCCGAAAGAATTTTTCAAGATCGAAACCGCTCCGTCCGCCCGGCATCTTTCCCATTTCCTGATCGAGGCCGGAAGGGCGACGAAACGGCAACTCGCTTCCTATCGGTATGAAAACAAGGACGGGTTGCGGTTTTACGTGCTGTGCTACGACGTGTGGGAAAACGCGGCGCGGGACGTCTTTCCCCTAAGCCGCAATTACCTGCGCCAGCGCGGGCTGGCGGACGCCTATGAGTGGCTTTGCGGGCAAAAGCCGGACGCGCTGTGCCTCGGGCACCCCGACCTGTATACGGCGGTCAAAAAATCGGAGGGGTACACGGCGGTCGGGCTGTGGAACAATTTCAGCGACCGCATCGACCGCCCGGAGATTCTGTTGGGCGGGCGTTGGGAGCGGGCGAAATTTATCAATTGCCGCGGCAAACTGGAAGGGGACAAGGCGACTTTGAGCGTCCTGTACCCGTACCAATTCGCGGGGGCGGTTTTTTACAAATAGCGGGAGCGGGGCGCGCGGGAAGCGCGAACGGTATGAGGAGTAAGACATGTCGGAGGGAACGATGAAAAAGGATAGAATCCCCGGTTTCAAGGGCGGGGCGCGGAGCGCGGCGTTTAAACGGCGGACGGCGAAAAAGTACCTGTTCCTGCTGTCCATCGTCGGGCTGCAACTCGTTTCGTTCGCGGTTTTCTATGTCGCCGTGAACATCAATTCCATCCTCATGGCCTTTCAGTATTTCGACACCAAGGGGACTATGTCGTGGTCGTTGCAGCATTTCGCGACGTTTTTCAAGAAACTGCAACAGGAGCCCAACATTTTGCTTTCCCTGCGCAATACCGTGTTATTTTTCCTTTTCGGGCTTTTCATGCTGCCCGTCGCCTTTACTACGTCCTATTTCATGTATAAAAAGATATGGGGCTATAAACTTTTCCGCGTCGTATTCTTTTTCCCGTCCGTCATTTCCCCCGTCGTCTGGTCGCAGATATACACCAATATCGTCGGCGTGAACGGGCCGGTCGCCGCGATTATGCAGCGCGTTTCGGGCACCGCGTATCCGCCCGTCTTGCTGGGCGACACGCGGTACGCCATCGTTTTCGTCGTCCTGTACAGTTTTTGGATGGGCTTCGCGGGCAACTTCGTCCTCTTTTCCGGCTCGCTCGTCCGCATTCCCGACAGCGTGATCGAGGCGGGCAAAATCGACGGCCTAAAATGGCTCGGCGAATTGACGCGGGTCATCATTCCGCTCGTATGGCCCATGCTGTCCACCATGATCACGTTGAGTTTGGTAAGGCTGTTTACCTCTTCGGGCAATATCCTGCTGTTGACCAACGGCGAATGGGGGACGAACACCATTTCCTTTATGATCTTTCAGAACGTGTACAACAACGGCGCGCCGGAGCAGTCCGGCACGTTCGGCTACGCTTCGGCGGTCGGGCTGATTTTCACCGTGCTGACGCTGCCCTTGCTGTTTATCGCGACAAAATTGATGAATCGAGTGGAGGACGTACAATATTGAAAACAGGGAGATACGGACTGTCGGCGCGGTTCCCGTTTTTGCGGCGCGGGCGCGCCCGTAAAATCAAACGGTTCTCCGGCGGGGAATTGGCCGCGTACATAATCGCTTTCATTATCATGGGCGCGGTCGCCGTTTCCTATATCCTCGCTTTTTTGTGGGCGGCGACGGCGGCGACGAAAACGCATACCGAAATCGTGATGCGGCCCTTTTCCCTGCATAAGGTTTGGCATTTTGAAAACTATGTCAACGCGTTCAGGGACCTGTCCGTTAAGGGCATCGGCATGTGGGGGATGATCCTCAACAGTTTGTGGTATATGATCGGCGGGGCGGCTATCGGCTTATTCGGGCTGACGTTGATGGCGTACGCGATCGTTCGGTTCCGTTTCGTCGGGCGCAAGGTTCTGATCGGCATCAACTATGTGATTATCACCCTGCCCATTCTCGGCGCGCTGCCCGCGCAGTACCGTATGATGGCTAATCTCGGGCTGACCAACTCGCCGCTTTTTTTGGCGCAGTTCTGGGGCGGTTTCGGCGCGACAATGCTGATCATACAGTCCGTTTTCCGCGGGCTTACCGACGGGTACCGCGAGGCCGCGCTGATAGACGGCGCAGGGGAATACCGCATCCTTTTCGGCATCATGCTGCCGCTCGTGCGCGCCCCTATGACGGCTCTGTTCGTCCTGCAAACGGTCGGGCTGTGGAACGATTACTTGATTCCGCTGCTGTACCTGCCCGACCTGCCCACGCTGTCCACCGGCATCTATATGTTCAGCCAAACGATGGTCTTCCACGCGCGGATGGACACGCTGATGGCGGCGACGGTGCTGTCGTCCCTGCCGCCCATCGTCCTGTATGTCATATTCAACAAGTCGATGCTCAACAGTCTGACGATCGGCGGCTTGAAGGAAT
>JAISFM010000256.1 GCA_031263605.1 Clostridiales bacterium
ACGCCGCCCATCATTTTGCTCGGTATCCGTTCGGGGTCCGTTTCCGTAAGGTCGCCGCTCGCGGGCAATTGCGGAATGTCCGCCACCCCCAATTCCCCCTCCGCCGCCGCGCGGGTATAGCCGCCCTCGTTTACAAGCGCGTCGATAAACATCGTGTACACGTCGGGCGTGGTCATCGTCGCGAAGAAATCCCCTTTCGCGAGTTGCGTGTACGCTAGCGGCGTTACCGTGTAGTCTATGCACCGCTCGTCCATGGCGGACGCAAGTTGGCGCAGGACGTTCGCGCCCTTTTCCGCGCCGTTCTTACTTAAACCTACGTCGCCCGCGTCCGTGTTGCCGCCGCCGAAAATATAGCCGCCGTAACTGAACAGGAAGCCCGCCGAAAAATACGGGTCTATCAGGCTTTTCATATAGCCGAATTTGCCCTGCGCTTTGCGTTGTTGCGAAAACTTATATAACGCGCTCCAACTCTCCAACATGTCGGGCACGCCGTTCCCGTCGCCGTCCCACTCCGTTTGCCAATCCGTCGGGATCAGGCTTTTGCGGTAATACAAAAGCGGGCCCTGAACGTTGACCGGCACGCCGCAATAGTAGTCCTCGCCGTCCACCGTCATTTTATACGCGTCCCACGCCTTTTGATCAATTTGCGCGTAGCATTCCAAATCCTCTATCGGCAGGGGCTGGACGTGGTAGCCGCCCGCGTAGCGCATGACACGGTCGTTCGCCTGGTACAGCACGTCCGGGCCGTAACCGAACGGGCCGTCGTTTTCAAGGTCGGAAAACTGGTCCATGTTCGCGTCCGTAGCCCGTATGCCGTACTCGGCGTACTTCGCGTTGAAAGCGTCTATCAACTCCCCGAAATAGCCCTGTTTAATCGCGGTGTCGTTTTCCAGGATTCTGATCGTCGCGCCCCGCTCCAACACGCCCGTAAATTTTTCATGCCCCGCGCCGCGCTCCCTGCCGCTCGTAATGCCGAAGCCCACGAGGACGCCCGTAATCGCCAAAACGTGCGCCGCGACGGCCGCCGCCGCCGCAAATACCTTTCTTTTCATGCGCCGATCTCCTCTATCATAAACCCTCCGGCTTTCAATATGTTTCCGGCGAGATTATGGCTCAAAATTACTTTGCCCGTTATCCCCGTGCCCGCGTTCTCTTTCATGTTGTTCAGCGTCAGGCGCAACGCCCTTTCCCCCGCCGCCCGCTCCAAAATGAACAAGCCGTTTTCAGCGGACAATTTTATATCGCCGTCCCTTAACGCCGCCCGCTTTTTTAAGTCGATTAAACCCTTGACCGCCCGCATGATCGGCGTGTCCGCGTCCGCCTTGCCCCAATCGAACGTGCGGCGGCAATCGGGGTCGTACCCGCCGTTCATGCCTATTTCCGTCCCGTAGTAAAGCCCCGGCGCGCCGACGTACATAAATGTCAGCGCGAGCGCGCAAAGCAATTTGTTTTGGTCGCCCTTGACCTGCGTCAAAAAACGGTGCGTGTCGTGGCTGTCCAAAATATTCAGCATCATCGCGTTGGCCTGGTCGGTGTTGCGCATTAAAAGCCCGGACAATCTTTCGGCCAATCCCCGCGCGTCCGTTTTGCCCTCGCAAAAAAAATCATAGCACGCCTTTGTAAACGCGTAATTCATGATGCCGTCCCACTGGTCGCCTTGCAAAAAAGGGTTCGCGTCGTGCCAGTTCTCGCCGATTACCGCAAAGTCCTCTTTCAATTCCTTTACGCTCTCGCGGAACCGCCGCCAGAAGTTGTGGCTCACCTCGTCCGACACGTCGAGCCGCCACCCGTCTATGCCGTATTCCCGTATCCAAAACTCCGCTACGCCGATTAAAAACCGCTGCACCTCCTTGTTCGAGGTGTTGAATTTCGGCATGTAGCCGCAAGCCGCGAAGCATTCGTAATTCAGCGGGCTTTTCGTCGGGAATTCGCCGTTTATGACGAACCAATCGTAATAACGCGAGCCCCGCCCCTTCTTTACTACGTCTTGAAACTGCGGCAGGCGTTCGCTGCAATGGTTGAACACCGCGTCCAGCACGATGCGGATCCCCATTTTGTGCGCCGCCGTCACGAGTTCCCTGAAATCCTCGTTGCCGCCGAAGTGGCGGTCTATGTCGTAGTAATCGCTGATGTCGTATTTGTGGTTGGAGATCGATCGGAATATGGGCGTTAGATACAGCACGTTCACGCCTAAATCCGACAGGTACCCGAGTTTTTCGGTCACGCCCTTTAAATCCCCGCCCGCGAAACTTTTCGGGTTCGGTATGTCGCCCCACTTCAAATTGATGTAACTGTCGTCCTTTTCCCTGTCGCCGCGAAAAAACCTGTCGATGAATATCTGATAGAACACCGCCCCGCGCATCCACTTTACCTCGCGGCACACGTCTATCGCGTTTATGTACGGCAACTGAAACGCGTTGAAGTACGCCAGCGCGAAGTCGTACCCTTCGGTCAGGCCGTCCTCGGAAAAGCAATACGTACCGCCGCCTATTTTCAACTCGAAAACGTAGACGAGCCGCACGTCGTCCAATTCGAGCCGCGCCGTGTAATAATCGTACAGTTTGTCGGTGTGCTTTTTCGCCAGTTCCGCTTTGCGCCGCGTTTGGGAAAAATCGTATTTGCCGCCGTAGACGACGCTCACCGCGTCGAAATTGTCCGTCCGCGCCGTCCGCAAGCGCAATATGACGGCCTTATCGCCCGTCGCGAAACAATATTTTGAATCCGGTATATGTAAAATCGCTGTCTCGTTCATATGTTTTTTTCCTTTCCTGTCGGTTTTTTTATTTTCGGCGCGGGCATTTTCTTGACAAAAGATACCGTTTTGGGTTATACTTTCCGCTATGGGCAAACGGGCTACTAATAAGGACGTGGCGAATTTGGCGGGCGTTTCGGTCGCCACGGTCTCCTATGTGATCAACGGCCGCGAGGACATGCGCATTCCCGAGGTCACGCGCAAAAAGGTCATGCAGGCCATCAACTTCCTCGGGTACTCGCCCAACCCGTTCGCCGCGAACCTTATGTCCGGCTCGCACATCGTCGCCGTCCGCACACTGGGGGCGTCCGGCCCGCTTTTCGATTTGGAGGCCGCGCTTTTTACGCGGGAACTTCAAAACGTCATGCGGCGGGATAATTACGGCGTTTCCTTGCAGCCCGATTCCCGCGCCGAAAAACTTCCGGCCGAAGCCTGCGTCGCCTTTCATATGAGCCGCGAGGAATTTCACGCGCTGGGCAACGAAAACTTTATTCCCCTCGTCGCCGTCGATTGCCTGATCAACGACCCCGTGTTTTACCAGGTCATGCCCGACTACGGCAAAATCAAGGCCGCCGCCGACGCGCGTTTCAACGCCCCGTATTCCTACGTCGCGTTGAAGCCCGCCGACGAATTTGCGCGGGACGCGGTTTTGTCGGTATTCCCCGACGCTTTGTTCGTGTCCGATTTCGGCGAGATCCGCCGTATCCCTTTAAGCGGCAAAAATATTTTGCTTACCCATGCCGCCCTGTTTCAAGCGTTCGCCTCCGTGTCGGGCGGCCGAAACGTTTTGCGTTACGACGCACACCTGAAAGCCCGCCCGCAAATTGTCTGCGACTGCATTAAGAACGCCGTCGCCCGCGTCGTCGCCCCGGACGCGGCGCATTTTATAGAGGTTTAGAATAGTTGTTATTGAGTTTTGAATAGGGCGCGGAACCGCCGCCGCAAACGGCCCCGCGCCTTTTTTCAAGTTTTGGTTTTAGAACCCGTATTCATATGAACGGCGGGTTCATAGATATAGATTATGAAACTTTGGTTATAGAAATCTTGCCTTTGTTTTCGCCGTCGGTGAAGAATTGGATTTTGTAAGTTCCGGCGGCTTTAACCTTGATGTTGCCGCTCGCACCGCCGCCCGACGCGCCCTCTAACTCGGCGGTCAAACTCTCCCTATTGATAAAGTTCGCGCCGTAATTCACCGTCGCGCCGTTGCCCGCTATCAGCCCCGCGCCGAACGTATTGACAAGGAATTGGTCGTCCGCCGCGAAAGTATGGGTAAACTCCAAAATCGCGGGGTCGTCCGCGTTCGGCGCGAACTGCCATTCCTCGGCGAAGTTATGCTGCCAGCCGGCTTGGAACGAGCCTTTCAAATACACGTCGAATTCCTTATCGGTCGGAACGATCGTCACCGCTTTGCTCCACGAGTTAATCGTAACGGCGTACGTTCCCGCCGCCTTGACCTTTACGGTGTTGTCGGCCGCGCTTACGGCCTCGAAATATTTGGACGCGGTAAGGAACCTGTGATCGTAAAGCCCCGTGCGGTTGGCTTCGCTCTCACCCGTGGCCGCAGAGCCCGCCTTGAAGCCGTTGACCGAAAACACCTGGCCGGCCGCGACATTCGTTATTGTAATCGTATAGTTATCGGATTCCCCGACCCGGGCCAATTTTGCCGCGCTCTTGAACACGCCGTCCGTGCCCGCCATCATGTCCCAATTTGCGCCGTTCAGCGTTCCGTTGATATAGTAATCCTCTAAAACGCGTTCGGCGGCGGCGTATTCGACATGCAGTTTTTCCGCGTCTTTGTTTAAGTCAAGCGTAAACGTATAGTCGCCCGCTTGCGTGCAAAGAATGTTGTTGCCGCTGCCCTCCATATTGAACAACGCTTGGCTCGCCGCGTCAAGGTGCCTTTTGTCGATGTCGAGCGCGTCGAAAGCGGCGGTGCCGGCCGTCAAGTCAAGGTCGCGCGACATTAACATAAACTGCTCGTCGGCGGCGAGGTATATCGTCTTTGTAAACACCGTGTCGAACTCCGCCACCTCGAACTTGTGCAGGTCGTCGAGCATATTGTTCCAGCCCGAAATCCTGTTGCCTTTAATGAAATAGTCGCGCGCCGCGCTGACGGGTTCGGCTAACGTGTCGCCGTTGCGCGTAAATACGACCGTGTCGAACGGATTAAGGTTAGGAATATCGTTCGCCGTGTCGGCCGTGTCGTCCGCCGGGTATGTGGTAAGCGTGAAAGTATAATTGCCGCCCGTTTTTACCTTGATGTTCGACTTGTAGCCTTGCGCGTCTGACACATAAGTCGCCTGCTGCTCGAAATTCGCCCCTGCGGCGGCGGCTATGTATTTCCACCCGCGCTGATTGGCGTATGAACCGCTGCTGACAAATTGAAACACATCGTCCGCGAACAAATCCAAGGTCATTTTGTATTCGTTTTTATCGGCTGCGGACTGCTTTGTCATTTTGTGCTGCGCGGTAAACGACTTGCCGTAATTCGACGTAAACAGCACCGTGCCTTTGCCGACCCCGGCTATGCCCCATTCGCGGGCGTCCGCTTGGTACGCGCCCCTGAACCCCGCGTAAACGCTTTTCGCTTCCTTGATCGCCTCGCCGAAGTCAAACGCCGCCGCAAGCGCGGGGGTGCGGTACCAGCCTACGAAATCCTTGCCCGTCTTGGCGGGCAAGACGTTTTCGCCGATTTTGCCGTCTGCGGCGGGGGTGATTTTCTCGCCGTCCTTAACTTCCACGGCGAACAGTTCCGCCGTCCCGTCATAGAATGTAACCTTATGCTTAACAGTTTTGTCGCCGCAAGCGAACAGCGAGAGCGACAAAAGCAGCGTAACCGCCGCGATTAAAAT
>JAISFM010000337.1 GCA_031263605.1 Clostridiales bacterium
CTTCTACGCCTATTTGCAGGGCAAGTTCAACATCGACGACGCGGTGGGGCTGGTTGACGGCCACCTTCCGTCCGCCGTCACGGCCGATAAAAAACACGCCGTAATCGCCGCGGGCGTCCTCCTGCAATACATAGCCGAAACGCAAAGGCGGCCCCTGCCGCAAATCAACGATTTGGCGCGCGCGGACGATTTGCCGTCGCTGACCCTCGATTACCAAACGCGCCGCAACCTCGAATTGACCGAAACGATCCGCGACCGCAAGCGCGGCGGGTCGCTGTTGTGGCTGCTCGACAAAACCGTCACGCCCATGGGCGGGCGGCAGTTCAAGGAATGGATCGAGCGGCCGCTGCGCGACGCGGCTCAAATCCGCCGCAGGCAGGACGGCGTAGAGGAGTTGCTGTCCGACCTGCTGCTCCGGTCCGAATTTACGGCGGTCTTGAAAAGTATTCGCGACATGGAACGTTTAGTGTCGCGTCTGGCCTTCAACAACTTTAACCCGCTCCACGCGCTGCAATTGTGCGGGACGTTAAAAGCGGCGGCGCGGCTGAAACTTGCGTTGCGCGGCCGCCGCAGCGCGATTTTGCGCGACGTCGAATCGCAAATCGACCCGTTAAAGGAATTGACCGATTTATTGGACGCGGCCGTCGATCCCGAAAAAAACGTGTCGCTCGCGCGGGACGGGGGCTTTATCCGCAAGGGCTTCGACGCGGCGTTGGACGAGCAAAACGAATTGCGGACCGGCGGCGAGGCTCTGATCCGAAAATTAGAGGAGGAGGAGCGGCGGGAAACGGGCATCAAAAATTTAAAAATCGGGTACAACAGCGTGTTCGGCTATTATATCGAGGTCAACAAATCCCAACTCGAACTCGCGCCGTACCGCTACACGCGCAAACAGACCGTCGCGAGCGGCGAACGCTTTATCACGCCCGAATTAAAAAAGTTAGAGGAGAAGATTTCCTCCGCCCACAACAACGCTTTGGCGATTGAGTTGAAACTGTACGCCGAGATTTGCGCCGCGGTTCACGGCAAAATCAAGGCGATTCAACAGAACGCCAAGGCGGTCAAGACGTTGGATTGCCTGTTGTCCTTCGCGGCGGCGGCTTTCGAGTATCATTATACGCGGCCGGTTTTAAGCGAAGGGGATTGCTTGGAAATCGTCGGCGGGCGGCATCCGGTGGTGGAAACCGCGTTGAAATCCGAACTGTTCGTCCCCAACGATTCCTTGGTGAACGGGACGGACGACCGCGTTTTGATCATCACCGGCCCCAATATGGGCGGCAAAAGCACCTATATGCGGCAAACGGCGTTGATTGCGCTGCTTGCGCATACGGGGAGTTTCGTCCCCGCCGAGCGCGCCGTCATTCCGTTGACCGACCGAATTTTCACGCGCATCGGGGCGAGCGACGACCTCGCCTTCGGGCAAAGCACCTTCATGGTGGAGATGACGGAATTGGCGGCGATTTTACAGAACTGCACTGAAAAAAGTTTGGTGATCCTCGACGAAATCGGGCGCGGCACGTCCACATACGACGGCCTGTCGATAGCCCGCGCGGTCGTCGAATACCTGTCGGCGGATTTAAAATGCAAAACGCTGTTCTCCACGCATTATCACGAATTGACCGAACTCGAAGGGAAATTATCGGGCGTGCGGAACTATTGCGTCACCGCGCGGGAAAGCGGCGATACCGTCGTCTTTTTGCACAAGATAGCGCGCGGCGCGGCCGACAAGAGTTTCGGCGTAGAGGTGGCCAAATTGGCGGGCTTGCCGGAAAAGGTGATAGCGCGGGCAAAGGCACTCATCAAAAACCTTGAATAGGTTTGTCGCGGCAATGCGCGTTGCCCTCTGTCATGATCCGAGCGAAGTCGAGAAATCGCCCGCCTTATAAAAATTCCCCTTCCACGGAGGGGTTCCGCCTACGGCGGCGGGGTGGTTGCGCATCCCTCTCTCACTCCGAATGCGCGAACCCATGTCATTCTTTCCGTGAGTGAAGAACGGGCAAACTTCAAAGAAAAATGTCCGTTCACTCTATCCGCTGTTTCTTTTTTGGCCGGACTATTTTCTTTTTATTGGGCAGGCTTGACGGGCAAACTTCAAAGAAAAATGTCCGCGAGGGAATACCGTATTATGTCGATTATCAGAGTACTTGACAAAGAAGTTTACAATAAAATCGCCGCCGGCGAGGTGGTGGAACGGCCCGCGTCCGTCGTCAAGGAACTTCTTGAAAACAGCGTGGACGCAGGCGCGGACATGATTTCCGTGGACATAGCGAGCGGCGGAATCGACCGTATCGCGGTGACCGACAACGGCTGCGGCATGGAGCCGGAGGATTTAAAGGCCGCCTTTTTGCCCCACGCGACCAGCAAATTAAACAGCGCGGACGATTTATTTAATTTAAGCACCCTCGGGTTTCGCGGCGAGGCGTTGCCCAGCATTGCGGCGGTTTCCAAATTGACGGCCGTATCGCGCCAAAAAAACAATGAAAACGGCGCAAAGTATTCTATAAATTGCGGAATTTCGGAATACTTCGAGGATTTTTACAGTTCCGTTGGCACGAGCGTTACGGTCGAAGACCTGTTTTGCAATGTGCCCGCGCGCGCCAAATTTTTAAAAACCCCGCGCGGCGAGGAGGCGGAGGTTTCCGCGCTTGTGGCGAAAATAATCCTCGCCAATCCCATGATTGCGATTAAATATACGGCGAACGGCAGAACGGTTTTCCATTCGGCGGGGCAGGGGTTAAAGTCCGCCCTGTTCGCCGTTTACGGCGGCGACACGGCGGAATCGGTTTTGCCGGTCAATTCCGAATACAAGGGGATACGCGTTAGCGGCTTTGTCGGCAAGCCCGATTTTTCCAGGCCCAACCGCACCTACGGCGCCTTGATTGTCAACGGCAGGACGGTGGTCAACTATGCGGTGGCCAAGGCGGTTTTGGATTGTTACGAGGGGCGATTGATGAAACACCAATTCCCGTTTTACGTCCTCAATCTGGAATTAAACCGCGCGTCGGTGGACGTCAACGTTCACCCCAATAAATTAGAAGTCCGCTTTTCGGATTTCGGCGCGTTGCGCGGGGCGATTATGAAGGCGGTGGGCGACGCGCTTTATTCCGATCGGAGCGTTATCGGTATACGGGAACGGGAAACCGCCCCCGCGCCGCCCGAGTCGAATTTCAATAGTATTCCGAAAAACGCGGATTTCAAGAATACTTTACGGCAAACCCAATTGCCGCGCGGTCCTGCCTTTGAGCGCGGCGGCGCGGACGCCGCCCTTAAAAGGGACGGAAATAAAGTTTACGAGTACTACGCCGACAGCGTGCGGACGGGGGTTTTAAGCGAAAACAACAACGGCTTGTTAAACAAAATACTTCAATATTCGGAAAACAGCCGGCGTATCGGGGAAGCGGAAACCGCGCCGGAGGAAGGGCGGGAGCGGGCGCGGAAAGAGAATGAAACGCGGGAACCGCAGCCGTTCGTCGATAAAACGCCGTCCCACAAAGTGGCGGGGAAAGCGTTCGATACTTATATTTTTGTCGAAAACGGCAATGATTTGTTCATTATCGATCAACACGCGGCGCACGAGAGGCTGCTTTACGATCAATTTATGGCCGAGGCGGCGGGCAAAACGCTGGCTGTTCAAAGACTGCTTGTGCCGTATACCTTTCATTGCAACGCGGCGGACGGCGTGTTTATCGAGGAAAACGCCGAACTTTTACTTTCTTTGGGCTTCGAGGTGTCGCGCTTTTCGACCGATACATATCGAATCGATTCCGTTCCCGCCGTCCTGTCGGACATGGAATTGCGGATTTTTGCCGACGCCCTTTTAAAGGGCGATTCCCTTAAAATGAAAAGCGTCGATCTCCTGCGCGAAAGGATTGCCAAGGCTGCCTGCCGGTCGGCGGTCAAAGGCGGCGA
>JAISFM010000026.1 GCA_031263605.1 Clostridiales bacterium
ATTGAAAATTGAAAATTGAGAAGTAAGGTCGAATTTCCGCAAGAGCAAGCCGGTCGGCGGGTAAGAAACATACAGCATAATAAAAGTTTCTTTTTGCGTCAGCATCCGACACTTCTCAATTCTCAATTCTCAATTCTCAATTCCCTGCCGCTTCTCAATTCTCAATTCTCAATTCCCTGCCGCTTCTCAATTCTCAATCCTCACTTACAATAAATCCGCTCCCGTGGCGCGTATCATGTTCTCGCGCAACGCCGCCAGCCCCGCGCCGGCCGCGCCGGAGCCGCCGGGGATCGGGAGGACGACGGGATAAGCATCCTCGTTCAAGCGTTTGATCAAGTCGCGCGCCTCGGCGGCCTGTTCCTCGGCGATCAGAATCACCGAATAGTTTTCGCGCCGCAAGCGTTTCAGCGTCTCGCGCACCTTAAAGGGTTCGGTTTCGGCGAACACGTCCGCGCCCACCGCCCGAAACGCCAAAACGCAGTCCTTGCCGCCGATCACCGCTATTTTTCCGCTGCCGTCCATTTTTCAGTCGCTATGCTCCTTGTTTGCAATTTACAATTTACAATTTATAATTGACAAATTTAGGTAATAAGTAATAGGTAATAGGTAATAGTGTCGGTCGGGTACTTTGGGCGCAAAGCCCTTCGCTGTGTCCCTACGCTCGAAACAGAGTTGTTACGCGAAACCTAATGACAGGTAAACGCGGTTCGGTTTTAGGGCTAATCGGTAAGCGGTTGCGATTTTTCACATCAAACGGAATGACAGGCTTTCGCGCAATATACTCCGACCGACGCTATTACCTATTACCTATTACTTATTACCTAATCTTTTACCTCTTACCTCTTACCTCTTATTACCTACAAATAAATCGCCTTCAACCGTTTCCGTATCTCCTCGTCCGGCAGCCCGTTGCCCTTGCAGACTAAAATCAATTTGACGGTCTTTAATTCGGCCAGTTTTTGAATGAACCAGCGGAACAACGGCTCCTCGGAATTGTAATCGACGACCGCGCGGCGGGTCAGCGACAGCAAAAACTCCTCGGCCGCCGCCTCGAACGCCGTCAAATCCGCGTCCCGCCGCAAGCACGCGCACAAGGTTTTGACGAGAGGCAGGCACTTCGCCCCCGCGTAAGCCGCCGTCAGCCGCTCCGCGTCGCCGCCCATCGCCGCCAGCGCGGCTTCGAGGGGGAGCGCGCCGCCGGAAACGAGTTGCGCCCGCGCGTCGGCCTCCGAAAAGCCCAGCCGCCGCGAACGAGCGCAAATCGACAGGTTGGCGACGTCGGCCTCCGCGCGGTAGTAGTCCCGAATGGCCTTCGACCGGATTTTGCCCGCCGATTCCGCCGCGTCGGCAAAATAGGCCTTGTCGAGCGCGACGTCTATTTTCCGCCCCGAGGGCGCGGCTTTGTCAAATTCGGCGGCCAACGCCGCGAGCGCGGCCGCGAGCGGGACGCGCAAATCCGCGAAATTGCCGGACGCAACCGCTTCCTTGATTTTTTCAGGCGCGGTCAAGCCGAACGGATAAAACGCCGCCTCGCCGCCCGCGTATTTTTGCTTTAAAAAGACCTTCGCATTGTGGTAGTCGTAGCGTTTCAGCACGGTTTCCCGCAAATGCGCGTCGGACACGAGTTCGTCGAACGCGGCGGCGGTCTTTTTCATCTCGTCGGACAGCAAGCCGTCAACGTCGCCCGCGCCCTCGCCGACCGCGTTCTCATTGTAGCCGCATTCGTACAGGACCTTGACGGCCTCGCCCGCCGACCTCGCGTCGATCATGCGCCTTGCGCGGTCGGCGTTCAAGAGTTTGCCGCCCCGCGCGGTGACGACCGCGCTGGAATAGAGGGAGGATTTATTCATGCCCGACAGCCCTCCGCAGTTTTCAGTTTTCTATTTTCAGTTTTCACTTGTTTTGCGCTTTCTATGGGAGTGGCACAGAGTGGCGTTCAGGCGGACAACAGTCGTCAAATCGGCGAGGAAATGTATTGAAATACATAACCGAGCCGATTTGACGATCGTAGTCCGCATCAACACCGCTATGCGCCAACTCCCCCCTCTATTATTTTAACGGCCGCCGTTTCCGTTTCCGAGCGCAACTCGTTCAGCAGCCCGTCGAACGTCAAATTTTTGTCGCACACGGCGTTGGCCAATTTCAAGCCGTCGAACGCGCCCGGCTCGGGGCTCAACGCCAGACCGATCTTTTTGCTTTTGGCCACGCCCTCGATCAGGGCGCGGTCGATTTTTTTAAGGTCGGCCGCGCCCGCGACGACGGTATCCCCGTCCTCGGCGTACTTGTACAGCATTTTGCAAATCAAATCGCGGTAGCCCTCCCCGCTCAAAAGCAGCAGGTTGCGCTTGACCGAGGCGTAAACGCCGCCGATTTCGTCCTGCCGCGCCTTTAATTCCGCGCGGCGAACGTCCAATTCGGCGAGGGCAAGGCGGTTTTTGATCAAGGTTTCCGCGTCCCTTTTCGCCTCGGCGAGCGTGACGGCGCGGCGGCTTTCGATTTCCGCGCGCGCAACGGCCAGCGTCCTCTCCGCCTCGGCGCGAGCCTCGGCGATCAACGCTTCCGCCCGCGTTTCCGCGTCCCGCGCTATTTTTTCGATGATAACTTTTTCATTCATAACGAAACGTACATTTTTCTTTGAAGTTTGCCCGTCAAGGCTGCCAAAGAAAATATTTACAATTTACAATTGACAATTTACAAATTGCGGATAAGGCTTGTGAAAACCGATATTGCCTGTGGGCAAGAAACGCAAATCACATCAGGAGCCCCTTTTCCGACAGGTCAACAATTTGTCAATTGTCAATTGTAAATTGTCAATTGCAACGGGGTCATTGCGAGGAGCGCGAAGCGCGACGCGGCAATCTCTACCGTGCAGGGGAACGCCCCACGCGCAAACGTCCCCGACCGAAACTGTGCACTGTGCACTGTGCACTGTGCACTGCGCAAACCAAAGCCCCTTTTCCGACAGGTCAACAATTTGTCAATTGTAAATTGTAAATTGCCCGCGTATCATTGCGAGGAGCGCGAACGCCCCACGCCCCGCTACGCCGTAATCATGTTCGTGACCGTGGTTACGGCGATAATCGAGATGACCAGCGCGAAGAGCGCGAAAATCTCGACGAACACGCCCATGACGAAGGCCTTGCCGCCCGTGTTCGGGTGCCTGCCCAACAGGTTGATGCCCGCGACGCAGACCTTGCCTTGAAAGACGGCCGAAATGCAGCCCACGATCGCGATCGGCAGGCACGCGCCCAAGTACATCAGCCCCGCGGCGACGGAGAGGCCCGTGCCGTCGTTGAGTTTCGACACGTCCCCGCCCAGCACCGTCGTGATGACGATGATGCCGACGACCAGCCCGTACAAGCCCTGCGACCCCGGCAGAAGTTGCAAGGCCATCGTTTTGGAAAATTTGTCGGGGTCCTCGTGCATAACGCCCGCCGCCGCTTGCGCGGCCGCCGCCACCCCGATTGCCGAGCCGCAACCCGCGACCAACACGGCCAAAGCCGCCCCGATCAATGCATACGCTGTTCCCATGTTTGTTTGTCTCCTTCCTTTTTTTTATTGATTGTAACGTTTGTAATAAAGATTAGGTAATAAGTAATAGGTAATAGGTAATAGGTATTGTCGGAGCAATTGAGCGCAGTGCGGCCGGATATTATTCCCCCGCGGAAAGAATGCCAACCTTATCCCGCGCGAGTAACGCGCGACCGACCCTCTTCCATCTTACATCTTCCATAGTCCTATTTCCCTCTTCCCTAACTCTCCACCCTCACATACTTCGTCCCGCTGCCCATGGGCGTAAACTCATTGCCGCCGCCCTCGTAAAACTTGCCGAAGAACTCGACGAACTGCAAGCGCGAGTTATGCACGTACGCGCTGAGTACGCCGAGCGCGAGGTTCAGCATATGGAACGCCGCCGCGACCGCCACGCCGAGGGCGTAATTCAAGCCGGGGATCGGCAGGCCGAACAGCATTTCGCCGATCATGTTGGCGACTCCCGCGATGATGCCGCCGACGAGGCCGATGGCGAACAGGCGCACATAACTCAAAATGTCGCCGATGTAATTGATCAGCCCGTAAAGCGCGCCGAACGCCATGCCGATTTTAATCCCGACCCCTTTCTTGCCCCTGCCCGCCGTCAGCAACATGCCCGCAAGCCCCGCGAGGATCACGTACAGCCCGATTTGCGGCACAAGCGCGGGAACCGGAATCGAAACCGTTTCAAACAGCCCGTCCAGAAACTTCGACCCCCACATGAACGCGCCGATAAACAGGATCAGCAAAAAGCCCGGGTCGCAGAGCGCGTCCAAAAACCGGCGGCTTTTGAGCGCGGCGGCCAATTTCAAGCACAGGCCGACGAGGATTTGGATAACGCCCAAAGCGATGCTCAAACCCATAAAAAGCATCAAATCTTCCAGCGGGTTAATAAACCCCCGGAAAAAAGAGCCGTCCCCGCCGATCTCGAAGCCCATATAGCCGCCCGTGACGACCCCCCACAGAACGGCGGACAGGCCGCCCATGCAGACGACCGCCAGCAGGTTTTTCATGCCCTTTTCGGGCTTGCACTTTTTCAGCACGATGAAAATCGACACGGACAGGATCAAGCCGTACAACACGTCCGCGAGCATCATGCCGAAGAACAGCCAAAAGAAAAAGGCGACGAACGCGTTCGGGTCGCGCTCCCCGGGGGCGGGCGGGCCGAACATGTTCGTGACGGATTCATACGGGGCGACAAGCCCGTTGTTTTTCAAACAGACGGGCGGGCATTCGCCTTGCAACGGCTCGCGGACGCTGATCAGGGAATACTTCGACGCGGCCGCCGCCGCGTTTTTGACCCTTTCCTCGGCGGAGGCGGGATACCAGCCCCACACGCAAAAGGTTTTGTTCGTGGAAAACATCTCGCTCTGCGCGTTCAAATTTTCGAGTTCGGAATTTAAATAGTCGTAATAGATTTTCAAGGAATTGAGGACGGCGGCGCGGTCGGGCGCGGCCTTTAAAATCGCCAGCCGCTCATAGTACAGTTTATCGGCGGCCTCCGCGTATTCCGCCAAAAGCGCGGCGGGCAGTTTGCCCTCGGCGACCGCGCAGCGGGCGAACCCCGCCCGCGCAAGTTCCCGCGCGGCGGCGTCCCTTTGTTCGGACAGGCCGGCGACGAACACGCCCGCCGCGCCGTTTTTGGCCGCCAAATAACGGACGGCCAAGCCCTCCCGTCCGGCGAACGCCGAGAACGCCTCGGTTTCCTTTGCGCGGACCGTGCCCAACAGCGCGAAGGTATTGGCGGTGTCGGCGATGGCGGAAAACGGCACGTCCAGCCCGGCGTAAATTTCCGCGTTCCGCCGCGCGTTTTTCAGGCGGTTTTCCTCGGCGCGGATTTCGTACAGCCGCGCGTTGTCGGCCTCCAAACGCCCGATATGTTCCAGCAACTCTTCCTCCTGCGCGGAAATCAACTGGAAATTGTCGTATCCGATCGCGGGGCGGGGCGCGAACATCGGCGGCTTTTGGGGCTTATAGTCGCTCGTCACCCTCTCGCGAACGCCCTGTTTGGCGGCCTTTTCATTGGCGGCGAGCGCGGCCTGCAACTCCCGCTCGGTTTTCGCGGTAAAGTCGATCGCGAACCGCACCCGCGCGATTTTGGTCAAGGCCGCCTCTTTTTGCGCGCGGTCAAAAACGGGGCCCGCCCCCTCGATCCCGACGTCCTCGGGTTTGGCCAACTCGAAAGCCCCCGTGCGTTTCAACGCTTCGAGTGTTTTGCGTCTTTCGGCCGCAAGCCCGATGATTTGAATTTTCTTGACCTTTACGTTCATTTTTTTTTGTAGCGGTTAGGGATAAGGTAATAGGTAAGAGGTAAAAGATTAGGTAATAGGTAATAAGTAATAGGTAAGAGGTAAAAGATTAGGTAATAGGTAATAAGTAATAGGTAAGAGGTTCGGATAGAGGACTATGGAAGAGGGAAGATGTAAGATGGAAGAGGGTCGGTCGCGCGTTTCTCGCGCGGGGGTGTACAAACAGAGTTGCTACGGTGTCATTGCGAGGAGCCCGCAGGGCGACGCGGCAAT
>JAISFM010000350.1 GCA_031263605.1 Clostridiales bacterium
ACGTGAACGCCGTTGTTACGGATTCCTCGCGGACGGTTCTTTCGAGAAATGACTGGTCGGGTACGTGGCCGACCACGCCCACCGCAGATGAAATGAAAATCAGCGATATTGACTTTGCGGCGTGGGACGTAACGGACGGCGCGACTGGACGCCTGCCCGCAGATTACGATGCAGACGCGCCTTGGGCGGCAACCGTAGCCCCGGCCTTTGCGGACGCGGCGGCACGTCCCGAGACGGCGGCCGTACTCTTGAAAGACCTGATCGGCAAGTCTTTCGACGACGCGTTGTGGGAAACGCTCCTTGACGAGATCACGCTGGCCGAGGCGCTCGACTTGATCAATCTGGGCGGATATAACACCGCCGCTATCCCTTACATCGGCAAGCCCTCTACATTGGATACCGACGGCCCGCAGGGCTGGACAGGCTCCGGCGTGGGCGGTTCGGCGTTGACGACTTTCGCGACCGAACCGGTTGTGGCTTCGACGTGGAATAAGGAACTTGCGTATGAAATGGGCAAAATGATCGGCGAGCAAGGAATGTGGGGCAATTCGGACGTCGCCGCGGGTACGAGCATAAAAGGGTATCAAGGCTGGTATTCTCCCGCCATGAACACGCACCGCACACCGATAGGGGCGCGGTACAACGAGTATTATTCGGAGGACGGCGTTTTGGCGGGCGCGTTCGCGGCGAACACCTCACTGGGCGCGAAATCGAAGGGTGCCTACGTCTATATCAAGCATTTTGCGCTGCATGAGGACGGCGGCACGCTTCGCGGCAATATGATGGATTCGAGCGCGGCCGGGCGCACGGCGGGCTTGTCCGTCTGGTGCGACGAGCAGACGATGCGCGAAATCTACTTTAAACCTTTCCAAATCGCGGTGGAACAGGGCGGCGCGCAAGCGGCGATGAGTTCGTTCAGCCGTATCGGTTCCGTTTGGGCGGGCGGCAGTTACGCGTTGCTGACAGAAGTACTTCGTAACGAATGGGGTTTCAGAGGCTTTGTCGTGACCGACATCGAAATCTATGCGCACTGCAACGCGCAGCAAATGGTGCGCGCGGGCGGAGACCTTGTGTTGAGCGCGATGCAGACGGGTCCCTCGCGCCTTGCAAACAATGCGGAGAGCAATACGCCGACCCAACTCGCCGCCGTCCGTAAGGCGGTAAAGAATATCCTGTACGTCGTTGCGAACAGCAGCGCGATGCAGGCTCCGTTGGGCGCGGCTGTCCGGTATGTGCCGAAAACGCTTTCCGCGGGCACGGTGGGCGCGGCGTACAGCGCGACTTTGGCGGCCACCGCCGGCACGGGGACGGGAGCGGCCGCGCAGGGTTTCTATTGGAACACGCTCTACACGGGTTACGCGGACCGGAATTACGCGGTGACCTCGGGCGCTCTGCCCGCGGGGCTTGCCCTCGATTCTTCAAGCGGCGCGATTACCGGAACGCCGACGGCGGCGGGAAGTTTTGTCTTTACGGTGACATGTTCCGCCGAAGGCTACGCGTCGGCGTCCGCGGCGTTTACCGTGAATGTCGCCGCGTCCGTGTTGGCGGCGCCGGTCGGTCTGGCTATTGATAGCGGAAAGTTGTCTTGGACAGCCGTGGATAACGCTTCCGGATACGTTGTCGAGGTCAACGGCATACAGTATGCCCTGAATGCGTCCGCGACAGAGTATTCCTTGTTCGGGTTGGCGAAGGGCGGCTATACGCTCAAAGTGAAAGCGGTCGGCAGCGGCGCGGTTTACGGCGATTCCGATTGGAGCGAAACGGCGCATACGGTTGCCGAATCCGACTTACCGGCGGGGCCGCAAGGCTCACAAGGCGAACAGGGAGCGCAAGGCCCTGCGGGCGAAAAGGGCGACGCGGGAGTGGTCGGGAGCGGCTGCAAATCGAGCGCGAACCTGTTGGCGGCCCTCGGCTTGCTGGCGGCGGCGTTCGTGGCGGTTGTCGCGAAAAACAAACGCTAAAATCCAAACGGCCGTCGCCCCGTCGGAAATCCGGCAGGGGCGAGAGCCGGCAGGAATGATCGATCATGAGGGGCGGTAAGCGGTAACGGCGGCATTTATGCCGCCGTTACTTGCGAGCCGCTCCCCAATTATCAAGTTGCAGACAAAAACGAAAAAAAAGGTTGCGGACAAAAATGAAAAAATCGGTTAAAATTGTAATCGCCGTATTGTGTTCGGCTTGGCTTATATCAGCCTTGGGCGCGTGCGGCAGTTCAAAAAGTTTTCAGTACGAGGGCGCGGCGTTGGCCGCCGGAACGGTGGGGGTGAAATATTCCGCTTCGATCGGCGCGGCAGACGCGCCCGATACCGTCGCATACGCGCTCAAACCCGGCAGCGTTCTTCCCGCGGGGCTTTCGTTGAGCGGTGGGCTGGTCGTCGGAACGCCTTCGGCGAAAACGGACGGAGCCGCGAGGTTTACGGTCGTGGCGAGCGCGAGCGGTTATTCGGACGCGGAAGCGGAATACGGCATAACGATAGCGGAGGGCGAACTTTCCTATACCGGCGCGAGACTGACGGCGGCGATCGTCGGGCAAGCGTATACGGCGACGACGGCGACGGCTGCGGGCGGCGGCAATCCCGTGATTGCGTATGCGTTAAAATCCGGCGGCGTTTTACCGGATTGGCTTACCTTTAACGGCGGGCTTTTGAGCGGCACGCCCACGGCGAAAACGGCGCAGGACATTTCGTTTACGGTTGTGGCGAGCGCGGCGGATTACGCTTCCGGGGAGGCCGATTTTACTCTCGCCGTCATTAACGCTGGCGAACTCGATTATGCAGGGACGGCTCTTCCCGTCGCGGCGGCGGGAACCGTGTATTCGCAGTCGGTGGCGACCGCCACGGGCGCGGGAAATCCCGCGATAACGTATGCGTTAAAGGACGGCGACAGTCTGCCCGCGGGCCTTGGCTTATCCGCCGCCGGGCTGATAACGGGCACGCCCGCCGCGAACGGCGCGTCGGCATTTACGGTT
>JAISFM010000200.1 GCA_031263605.1 Clostridiales bacterium
CTTCTAAGCGGCCGATTATGTTTTTAAGGTCGTCGGCAATTTTTTCAAGCGCGACGACGGCCGTTTGGTTTGCAGTTTCCGAAACAGGCTTAGTATTCGCGGGCGGCAAGGGCGCAACGGCATAAAAAGAAATATATTTACGGATTGCCGTTAACAAAGAGGATAAGCCGTTGTAATCGAAAGGCAATTTTTCAAATTGAGGGAATTGTTGTTGAAGCCGTTCCTTTGCGCCAAGGCTTACAAGGTCTCTTACAGATGTTAAAGCACCGATCAGACTTTCGCCGCCGTCCTTTTGGCATTCGGCATCTGCATCTGTACAAAACGCTCTTTCTATGCGTCCGGCGCGCGCGAGGTTATCGGCGGTTTGCCGTTCGTCGCGGCCGTCAATATACATAAGCCAATTCCTAAATTCGTCTTTTCTCATTATAACGTTCCTTTAAAAAAATCTATGTCGCCTTTATAGTCAAGTTTAGATGTATCTTTTATCAACTCTATAATTGATTTTTGAGTGGATATGGGTTCACAGGCAGCAATTTTAGAGTTTATTATACTGCCTGTAATTTTAATTTCTGTGACGGCAAAAGTCGATTTGACTCTTATATTTCTAAATGAATAAACAAATGCAGGTTTTATTCCGTTAAGCGCAATACCGTAAAAGCGAGCATATCCTTTTCGCGTTGTCGGTACTTCTATAACAAAAAATTCTTTATTATCGTCTTGTTCATGATAAAGACCGAACATCGACGGGGCAAATTCTTTACGAAAGAAAAGCCTCTTGCTTTCTAATTTATTGTATAGTTGAGCCATATCTGCGCATAAGCGTTCCTTATCGCTGTAATATTCGATAAGAATATTCACGTCCTTTTTTGCAACGGCGGTTTTTAATACAGCGTAAAAATTTTCAAAAAATAAACCTATGTCCTGCAAACAGCGGTTATTTACCAATGGTAATAATAATAAGTCAATATCTGTTATGAATAGGCTCATATCCTCAAAACAGCGTTTATCTAATAAAGAATCCGGATCTCTTCGTCTAATCTTCGGTTGTGGCCGTTCAATAGGCATAAGCGGTTCGTCGGCATATTGGGCGGCGACAGGTATAAGCGGTTCGTCGGCGTATCTGGTGGCGATAGGTATGTCGGGCGTTTCATAGATTGTAAACCCCATTTCTTTGAGCAGTTCAACATATTCTATAATTTTTGTTCTGTTTATAGATTGCGAAATTTCGTCCTCACAAGTTCCAAGGATAGGCCTACGCTCTTTTATTCTTTCTTTTTCATTGAGCATTACCCATTCTTTCGCTTTGGTTTTATAGATATTATTACAAAACACGCAACTTCCAAACGGCCAATTTATGCTTTTGGGGGCTCTCGTAGTTGTAGTTGTGTTGCCGCAATAAGGGCAATCTGAGATATAAAAAGTCATTATGTGTATAAGGATACCATAAGACAATTATAAATCCGCAATAAAGGCACAATGCGCCTTTATTCGACAAAAAAAGGCATACTGTGCTATATTTTCGGCATGACGCATTGGGAGGACATTCATAAAAACCTGCGCGAAGCCATTCAATTGTGCGGAATGCCGCAAAAGGAAATCGCCAAACGTTTGGGGATCAACCCCTCGACGTTATCGAAATACACGCGCTTGAACGTATTTCCGGCGTTGGACACGTTCGCGGAATTGTGCCAAATTTTGGACGTTTCCGCCGATGATATTTTGGGGATACGGGAATAGCGGGATATACGCTTAAATGGTTTATGCCAAAAGTTTTTTGAAAGGATGGTCGGCATTTAATTTGGTATTTTAAGTAAGAATAAAAAACGAACAACGTTTTACGTTTTTAATCGCCAATAAAAGGATAAATTACTTGATTTTACTAAAAAAGCCGCTTGCTGATTTGAGGCAAGCGGCTTTTTTATTGTATGCAAAACAAGCAAGGCATGAGGGGATTTTGTATGTTGGAGCCAAAATGCGCATAATAAGAATACGGCGATGTCGGCTGCGTATGCCCTCAATAGACTTGTAGCGGAATTAAAAGGCGAGCGGAATTGCGATGGATTTTTGCGGCAAACAAAGATAAAAATTGATGATCGTAGCAACGCTACTATCGAAATTTTTATCTTTGTTTGCCACAAAAAGACGCGCAAGGCCGCCGCAAGTTAATTTCGCTACAAGCCTAACGGGGCATTTGGGCGGGAGAGGGGCGAAAGTTGCGTAAAAAACACATAAAGTTCCCTACTTTACCCCTTGAAACGGCGGCGCGCGCGTGTTAAACTTTATATAGCAAATAAGAGTCGGAGGGTTCCCCGCGTAAAAGCGGGCGTTCCCTTTGTTGCGAACGCTGCGTCGGGCTTGTCCCGGGCGGCTGTTTCGGCGGACTCGACCCGCTTTTAAGGTGATTAAAGAAAACATGGCGCTGCATTTCAACCTCCATAAATATCAAACGGAAACGCAGCCGTTTCCGGCGCAGACGCGCGCGGGGAACGTGCTGTCCGTCAGCGTGCGCTCGACGCTGAACCTGCGGGCGTATATCGGCTATATGCCGAAAGGGAAAAAGCACAAGGAATTTCTGGAAATATTCATAGAAAACCGCGAATACGTATTCAAAACGTTCTTGCCGCCCGACGCGGCGGAACTCGTCTGCATCACGGCGGAAAACCTCGAAGCGAAGAACGGCCATTTGATTATCGACGGGATAGGCTTCGAGAGCAAAAAACTGCCGGAGGGGGGCGGGGAGGTCTTTTTAGAGAACGATTCCGTCCGAATCGGCATCCGGCTGTCGTGGGGCGGGGGGCTGGCCTCCTTGGTCTGCCTCGACAAGGGCGTCGAGCAGGTTTTCAGCAAAAAGTCCGGCAGAATGGAGATCGGGGCGGGCTATTCCGCGCGCCCGGGCTGCGAGTTGTTTTCGCGGGACGTCAACCTTTTGAACAATTACGATACCGGGCGGCTTTTGCAGCAGTCCTACTACGGCGCGTCCAAGGCGCCCTATAAGCGCGGCAGTTTTTGGGGCAACCTGTGGCGGTACAACCCCGTTCAGGGCGGCGACAAGTTCAACAACCCCAGCCGCCTTGTCGATTTCGAGATCGGGGGCGGGGGCGTGTACGTAAAATCGCGCCCGCTCGAATGGGACAAGGAGAACTCCTGCACGGACAGTTATATGGAGAGCCGTTATTCCCTGATCGGCAGGACGGTCCGGATCGAGAACCGCTTTATCGACTTTTCCAACTTCGACCATTACGCGTCGGGGACAAGCGACCAGGAGTTGCCCGCGCTGTACGTCGCCGCGCCCCTGCGCAAATTCGTCTATAAAAAGGACGGCAAGCCGGTCGCGCGCTGCGATTTGAAGTTCTGGGGCGACATCGACAACGCGATTTATCAGGTTTTCACGGTCGAGGACTATTGGAGCGCGTGGGTCAACGAGGACAATTTCGGGGTGGGCCTGTTCGTGCCGGGCGTTTCCAAGCACATGTCCGGCGTGTACGCGGCTCCCGACGAGGAGAAACTGCCCGCCGACAAGTCCAATTCCGTCAACTACACGGCGGCGTTGGGGCAGTTCGCGATACCGAATCTGGCCCCCGTCGAGTACGAATGCTTTCTGCACGTCGGCGGCTTAAAGGAGATGCAGGCCGCTTTCGGCGAATTGAAAAAGACGCACGTCAACACGCTTCTCCGAAATTTGCTGGCGGTTTAGGACGGTGGGAGGATGGAGCGGAAATACGTACAATCGGATAACATTTTCGAGGAGGTCCTGATTTACGCCTGCGGCAGCAGCCTTGCGTCCCGCCGCGCCCGGCTGCTCGACTTCATTTTTTACGTGCTGATCTATATCAAAAGCGGCGAGCGGGGCGTCATCGAGATCAACGGCGAGAAGTTCGGGGCGACGGCGGGGACGCTGTACCTCGTGCGCCCGAACAGCCGCGTCACCGTCGTGGACGAGCGGGAGGAAACGGAATACTTCTGGGTGGACTTCGGCGGGAAAAAGGCGAAGCCGATGCTTGAAAAGGCCTGTATTTTCAACAACAAATGCGTGGACGCGGCGGCGGCCGGGCTGGGCGGGGTGTTCGCCGAGATGTCGGACGCCGGCGCGGGCGGCGGCAGGTTCGCCGAAAGCCGCCTGTTGGCCTGCCTGTTTGAAATCATCTATCGTTTGAGCGCGATTTTATCGCCCGAGAGCGGGCAGAGCGGCGAGAATATTTACATCGACAAGGTCGTCAATTACATCAACAACAACTACGCCGAGGAGTTGAACCTGCGCAAATTATCGGAGTACGTCGGCATCAACTACCAATACCTGTCGAGCCTGTTCAAGGCGAACGTCGGCATAACGATGCGGCAGTACATCATCAACCTGCGGATCAACAACGCTTGCCGCCTGCTCCACAACGGGAAGTTGTCGATCGCCGAAATCGCCGCCATGGTCGGGTACTGCGACCAGTTGTACTTCGCCAAGGAATTTAAGAAAAAGAAGGGCATAACGCCGTCGCTTTACGCCAAGCGCGCGCTGATCAAAAAGGCGTAGCGGGCGGTTAGCCCATACTTGAACCCGCCGCCCGAAAGGAAACAATAGGCTCGTTCGGAATTCCGTTTCCGGACAAGCCTTAATAAAATAGACTGGCCGCGGCATTAAAAGGCGAGCGGAATTGCGCCGGATTTTTGCGGCGGGCAAAGATAAAAATTGAGGCTTGCGGCAACGCCGCTATCGAAATTTTTATCAAAGTTTGCCGCGAAAAGGCGCGCAAGGCCGCCGCAAGTTGATTTTGCCGCAAGTCTAATGACGGAAACAAGGAGGAGGACAAAATGAAAAAACCGTTTACCAAGAGGTTGAGGGCAATGCTGATCGCGCTGCTTTTGTGCGTTGTCATGCTGTCGGCGGCGGCTTGCTTGAAGCCGGCCGCCGATCCCGGCGGGGATCCCCCGGCCGGCCCCGCGGTTCCGGGCGGCACGGACCCGGGCGACGATCCCGGAACCGACCCGGGTACCGACCCGACGCCCGTGGACCCGAGCAAATACGCCCCCAACGTCACGGCGCATTACAACGGGACGGTCAACGTGGCCATGGTGTTCGGCAACAACCTGCCGGGCTGGCAGGCCATGGTGACGAAGTACAGCGAGTACCAGCCCGGGGTTACGGTCAACCTGAACAACAAGACCGACGGCGAATACGTGACCTTCCTCACGAACGACCTGAACAGCGCAAGCGGCCAGACCGACATATTTCAGGGGAACAGCGTCAACACGCTGCTCGAAACGAGGGCCTACGACATGTACAGGCACGTGGGGCAGAAAAACCAGTACATAGACGCCGTATGGGGCGATGTTTTGGAACGGGACGCCTATATAACGGCGGGGCAGGAGGGCACGACCTATATCATGAACTCCAACTCGCTGGCGACCGCGTGGTTCTACAACGCCGACGCGCTCGCGGAGGCGGACGTAAACCCCGAAGCCTTTAAAACGTGGGACGACCTGATGGACGCGTGCGCGGCGATGAAGGCCGCCGGCTGGACGAACCCGTTGGGGCTGGGCGGCAACCGCGACGCGGTTTTGGCGCGGCACTTTTCGTGGCTGCTGCGCGTGTACGGCGACCAATATTGGCGCGACCAGTACGAGAACATTCAATATCAAGCCGGCGATTTCGGCTATAACGACCTGCTGGGGGGCTATACGGCGGATTTGAACGCTATGAACCCCGAAACGGACCCCTTGTACAACGTGTCCGAGTTGCGCCTGTGGAAGGGCATCCTCGATGAAAATTACAGCCCCGCCGAGAAGTACGTCGGCCCGAAGAGCGCGAAATTCGCCGAGTTTTGGAACAACATGCTGAAAATGAAGCCCTATCTTTCCCCGGCGTTCTCCACGACTTCTTACGAGCAGGCGCAGGAGAATTTTTTGAAAAACGACAAGGACAACCCCGTGTTCTTTTTGGAAGTGCTGGGCTTTGCCGCGCAGTTCCCGCTGCTGATCGCGGACGCGGCGGCGGAAAAGCAATTCACGATCGGGGCGTTCGATTACCTGCCGATGCAGGGCGATTACGTCAAGACGCAGTTCGTGCGCGACGTGGGAGGCAACGGCGGCTATATCTCTGTGCGCGGCGTGAACCGCGACGCCGCGGCCAACGCCCGCAACCTCGATTTCGTCCGGTTCATTATGTCGCGCGTCGGGCAGGCCGCGTTTTTCGCGGGGCTGGAAGCGGGCGGCAAAGCGCCCGACGGCGTCCCCACCGTCAAATACGTAGAGATGCCCGACGTGTGGAAGCCGGCGTTCGAGAACCCGAAAATCAAATGGAACGGGCTGTGCGACAACAACTCGTTTATCACCTCGCTCGTTTCGGGCATATCCGCCAACGACCTGCAAACGGCGAACTTCAACGGGATCGGCGCGATGTTCGCGGGTACGCAGGAACTGTCGGCGTTCCAGAATGATTACGCGGCGGCCGTGCTTGCCGCCGGAAAAAATGTCATGAGCGGAAACAAATGGCGCGAAGACGCGTGGAAAACGCCGCAGAATAACCCCAAGGCGTAGGCGGGCGGATTGCAGGGGCAAGCGAATTGAAAGTTGAAAATTGAAAAGTAATGTCGGGGACGAATTGAGAATTGAGAATTGAGAAGTTAATGTCGGAGAATTTTGCGCCGTTCCGTTGGGCGGCACTAACCGCCGATTACTCAATCCGCAACAGGAGTGGACAAAGGGCGTTGCTGCCGGTCATGGCGAGGAGCACAAAGCGCTTTGAGGGCAATCTCTACAAAACACGAAACATGCCTTTTTACATAGAGATTGCCGCGTCGGACGCTTTACGCGTCCTCCTCGCAATGACGAGCCGAGTTTATGTTCCACGCTATTTGTCCACTCCCATCCGTAACTTTCAACTTGCACCCGCCAACTACTCAATCCGAAACTTTTCAACTTCAACTTCAACTTGCGCCCGCCAACCGCTCAATCCGAAACTTTTCAATTTTCAACTTTCAACTTATACGGAACGATGAGAGAATCTGTGAAAAGGAATAAAAGCCGGTTAAGGCTGCCGTTGACGGTTGTCGCGACCGCCCTGCCGCTGCTTTTGTTGGCGGCTACGCTGTTCGCCTACCTTGGCATAGATATTTCGGCGCGCGGGGTGGATCTCGGCGCGATCAGTTGCCGCGCGGTTTCCGCGTCCCAAACGGACGATTCGTGGTTCGCCGGCACGGCGGACGGCGTCGTGCGCAAGTACAACGCCGCAAATGAACTGCTGTGGGAAAAACGGGTCGTCGAGAAGGCTTCCGTTACCGACGACGCCGGGGATACGACGGAAACGCAGGCGGGCGTCAAAACCGTGCTCGGAATCGAGAGGGGCGTATTCGTGTTCGGCGAGGATCAGTACATATACGAGGTTGACGGCGCGACGGGCGAAACCCTGCAAAAATCCGCGCAGAAATTCGCCTTGCAGGACGGGTACGTCGAATGGTCGGACGAGGGGCTGTACGTCGCCGGAAACGCGGGAGGGATGAGCAACCAACTTTTCGTGGTGCGCTTCGATTACGACCTGTCCAAGCCCCGCGCCGCGGTGCAGTACTCGGGCGGCGTTTTGGAAATCAAGGGCTTCGCGATTCCCGACAGGGGCGGGGAAACGGTCTTTTTGGACAAGAACGGCATACTGCTGGCGTACCCGAAAGCGTTGACGGCGCAAAATTTCCGCGCGGGCGCGGAGTTGTACAAGGCCGAGTTGGAACAGTCCGCGATAGCGATGAGCGTCGATAAAACGACGGGCGAATTTTTTCTCATCGCAAAGGACAACGCCGCCTACGGTTTCAAAACCGTGTACGACGCCGAGAACGGCAACTCGATGGAACTCTCGTTCGGCGGCGTCCCGCTGAAAGAGGATTTAGAGGGCTGCTTTCTCGACCGGTTCAATCACGTGCTGTACGCGACGGCCAAAACCATGTCGGCGGTTTATATGGTGGATACGGAAAGGGGCGCGTATATCGGCGAGTTTTCGGCGTTTTTCGACATCGTGGAAATCAGCGTTTCCGAACACTCCGACAACCTGTTCATGAGCGTGTACGAGCCGGGCGCGTCGCCGCCGCGCGTCAACCTCTATTTTTACGACAGGAACGCCCTGCCCAAAATCAACCTCGTGAAAACGCTGCGCGTAACGGGCGCAATTTTGACGGCCGCGTTCGCGGCGGTTGGGGCGGCGACGCTGGCCGCGCTGTGGGCGGCGCGGTTCGGGCAAAGGGCGCGGGGCGTATTTCGGCGGATCAACAAATCCAAACGGGTCTATCTGTTCCTGTTCCCGTCGATGGCCTTGCTCGCCGTGTTCTGTTATTACCCCGGGTTCAGTTCCCTGCTGTACGCTTTCATGGACTACCGCATAGGCTACCCCTTGCGGTTTATCGGGCTCGACAACTTCAAAGCGTTGTTCGCCAACGCCGAATTTGTCAACAGCATCAAGAACATGGCGATCTTTTTGGCGGCCGATATTGTGAAAGCGGTCGTCCCGCCGCTGATTTTCGCCGAACTGATTTTGGCCATGCGCAGCGCGCGCGCCCGGTACGCCGCGCGAATCCTGCTGTACCTGCCGGGGGTGCTGCCCGTCGTCGCGGTGACGCTCGTGTGGACATACGGCATTTACGGCGTGGACGGGCTTTTAAACCAGACCCTGCGCGCGTTCGGCGCGGACCCCGTCTATTTCCTGTCCGCGCCCGGCACGAATATCGTGTCGCTCGTCTTTATGAACTTTCCGTTTATCGGCTCCTATTTAATCCTGTACGGCGCGTTGAACAACATTCCGGACGAGTATTATCAGGCGGCGAAAATGGAGGGCTGTTCGTGGCTGCGGCGGATCGTCACGATCGACATACCGCTGATCGGCGGGCAGATACAGTACCTGTTCATCATCGGCTTTATCGCGTCCGTTCAGGACGTGGGGCGCATCATGCTGACCACGTCGGGGGCGGGCAATTCCTCGGTGCCGATCTATATCATGTATAACTATATCTCGGCGAACGAGTTGGGGCGGTCGTCGGCGATCGCGCTGATGCTGTTCGCGTTTCTGGCGGCCGTCACCGCGCTGAACATGCGCAAGACCGTCAAAAGGGACGAGGTGTGACGGATATGGAAGCGTTGAAACGGAAAAAAATCAAGGTCCGGACGATAGACGGGCTGATCGCCCAAAGCGTTCTGTATACCGTCGTCGCGGCGGCGATCGCGGCCACCGCGCTTCCGCTGTTGGTCACGCTGTTCAACTCGCTGAAAAACGACTATGAAATCATGACGGGCTTGCTCGCGCCCCCAAAGGCGTTCGTGTTCGGGAATTTCAAAACGGCGTGGGACACGGTGATCGGCAATATTCTCAACAGCATCGCGCTCGCGCTCATAGTCGCCGTCGCGAACACGCTCCTCGGCGCGGCGAACGCTTACGTGTTCGCGCGCAAGGAATTTTTCTTAAAGCGCGCGATATTCAACGTCTATATTTTCGTCATGATGATCCCCGCGATAGTCGGAATGCCTATACTGTACCGTTTCATCGACAACGTGGGGCTGATGGACAACTGGTTCGCGATTTTGCTCCCGACCGTGGCGGGCGGGCAGGTCGCCGCGCTGTTCCTGTTCCGCGCGTTCATCGGGCAGCAGCCCGCGGCGATTTACGAGGCGGCGCGGGTGGACGGCGCGAACGATTTCCGCATGTTCTTTACATTGACCCTGCCTTTGGCAATTCCGATCGTCATGCTGAGCGCGGTGACCGTGTTCACGGGGATTTACAACGATTACCTGTGGCCGGGCCTCGTGATGCGGACGGACAAGTTGTCGCCCTTGATGCCCATCTTGCAGCGGCTGGTTTTGCAGTACAGCCGGAGCGGGCGGGGCGTGCCCTACGCGATGTACCTGATCAGCGGCATACCGCTTGTATTCATGACGGTGATCGGCATGAGGTATTTCCAAAGCGGGGATTTCGCGGCGGGCATGAAACTTTAAAAAGGGAATAGGGGATAGGGAATAGGGGATAGGGCGAAAAGCAAATTCCGCGCTTGCGGCGGCGAGCAACCGGGCGGGCGCGGTGGAAAAGGGCTTGTTTCAAAGTCTCATGGGAAAAGGAGTGTGCAAACAGCGTTGCTGCCGGTCATTAGACCTGTTGCGAAATTAAAAGGCGAGCGGAATTGCGACGGGTGTTTGCGGCAAGTCTAATGACAGAGGGTGGCGCGTTCGGAATGAGAGAGGAAAGCGCGGGGCGTTCCTGTGTTCGGTAGAGATTGCCGCGTCGCGCTTCGCGCTCCTCGCAATGACATGCGGGGCATTCGCGCTCCTCGCATAAACCGGCCGAACAAACCGACCCGAAACGAAACGACTCGAACCTGACCGAATCAGAAAACAAAAAAACGGCAAAAAAAAAGGAGAAGCGACATGAGAAAGAGAAAAAGAATCCTGCTTGTTTTCACGGCGTTACTGGCGTTCCTCGCGATGTTTATCGCGGCCTGTACGCCCGAACCCGCCGATCCCGGCGGGGAAACCCCGGCCGGCCCCACAACGCCGGGCGGTACGGATCCGGGTACCGATCCGGGTACGGACCCCGACGAGCCGGACGATCCCTACGCGGGGTTCGATTGGACGGAAACCGAGGGGCAAACGACGGTTTACTACGGCCCGCACACGATATTCGTGCGCCCGCTCGCCTTTATCGACGTCAGGGTCGATACGAACGTGGGCGACAAGAACTACATCATACTGGATATCGAGACGGACGCGGCGATGAGCGGCGCGCTGACCTACGGCGACGAGGGCGGGTATACCGAGTACACCGAGGGCTTTTACCTCAATCGGGGCGCGCAGACGTTCCGCATGTACTTCGACCAGCGCGACTATATGAACGAGGACAAGTTTGTCAAAAACCTGCGCCTGACCAATTTAGAGCCGCTGCGCGGCAAGGTCACCGTCAAACGCATGTCGTTCGGCCGGCGCGAGCATTACGAATCCGAATACTGGCTGGAAAACGAATCCTTAAAGATCGGCATGTCGATGGAGCAGGGCGGCGCGCTGCACTGGTTCAGTTACAACGACGACAGTTTGGAGCAGGTGCAGTCCGGCGGCAAAGCGCGCGTCGGCATCAACTACGCGGCTAAATACGGCGTGGCGGCGGGCAAAAAGGGGTCGGAGATCAACCTGCTCAACCGCGCCGATGCGGGGCGTTTAGTCCAGCAGTCGTACTACGGCTCCGACGGGAGCAGGGACGACTACGCGCCGGGCAGTTTCAGCGGCAGGCCGTGGGCGTACAACCCCGTTCAGGGCGGCGACACGAACAACAACAGGACGGGCTCGCTGATCGTTTCGGGCAACAACATCTCCAACGGCATCGTCGATTGGGCGGTGGACGCGGAGGCCGGCACGGCGTATGTGAAATCCCAGCCGCTCGATTGGGCCAAAAACAGGAGCCGGACGCTGTTCTATATGGAGAATTGGTATACGTTGGAGGGCGACATGCTCACCGTCAAAAACCGAGGCACGGATTTTTCGGCGTACAGCCACGGCCCCGCGCACCAAGAGATGCCCGCGTTCTACGGCATCACCGCGTGGGACAAGTGGGTCACGCATTTGGACGGCTCGATAGAGGAAAAGCCGAACCTCGGTTTCTGGGGCGCGGGCTCGGGCAGTTATTTCCGCGGCCTTGACGAGAATTGGTGCGCGTGGGTCAACGAGGACAATTTCGGCCTGTGCAACTTTACGCCGGGCGTGGAGTTCATCGTCACCGGACGGTACGGCACCTTCCCAGTAAGCGCGGGCAATACGGCCGACCTGTCGGGCCTTGGCAGCACGACCTATAACGCGTTCCTCGGCGAGTACGTCATGGAGAATTTCAAGCCGATCGAATATACCTACTTCCTCGGCGTCGGGCAGTATACGGCGATGCGGGCGCGCTTTTTGGCGATGGACCCGCATATGAACGACGAACTGATTCTGCATTACGCGGACTAAATTAAAGGAGGAAAAGAGAGAATGAAAATGAACGGATTAAACAGACGGCACAAATTCGGGTGGGGCAAACTCGGCGCGTTCGCGCTGACAGCCCTGTTCGCGGCGGGCGCGCTGCAATTCGCGCCGCGCCTTGCCCGGCGGATCGCGCGGGACGTTTCGGCGGCCACCTCTTTGACGCTGCCGGCAAAGCCCGCCGCGAACCCCCAATTCGCGGTGTCGAGCAGAAGCCCCTACGACATCGACAAGATTTACGAGGTGTACGCTACCGCCCTGTACAGCGCGGGCGGCGACTCGTGGACGTACAAGTACAACGGCAACGGCGATGCGTACATCTATGACCAAACGCGCAAGCCGATGTTCGCGGGCGGCGCGGTCAAAACGGCGGCGGGGCAAATAATGTCCGTCAGCGATTTGACTTTCGTATACAGTTTGCGCGTGCGCCTGCACCAGCAGGCCGACGGCGCGAATTCCGCGCCGCACCAGTACAGGGGCAGCATTTCGATCGGGCAGGACGGCGCGAGCCATATGGAGGTCGGCTTTATCAGCATAGGCGCGGGCTCCCCGTTGTTCCGCCCGTTCGTCTGCGGCGACAGCGAGGACCAGTCCACCTATGTCGAATTCGGCGAGCCGCTGCTCGTGCCTACGGGCGAGGGCAAGGTCTATAACATGGACATCATCCGCAAGGGCAACGTGGTCAGCGTGAAAATCGAGCCGCAGACCGGCCCGGGCGCGCGCTCCGATTACAATTTCCTCGATCACGATTACAACGCGGAACTTCTGAATCAGGAATTGACCTACGCGGACGGCCGCCCCGCCTCGTTAGAGCCGATTTTGGGCTACCGCTCGATAGGCTTTATCGCCATGTGGGAGGTCACCACGGTCTATTACGCCGAGACGCTTGCCGCCGCGGACGCCGCTTTTAACAGCGCGAACGCGGACAGCGGCTATGAGAACCTGATTCGGCCGACGACCGTCCCGGCGTTCGACGGCGCGGGCGCGTCCCTTGCCGTCGCCAACGGCAAAGCGTCGGTCACGGCGGGCGCGGACGGCGCGGAAGGCTCCCTGACCTACTACGGCGCGGAAAATCCCCCGTTCGGCGGCGGGAACGTCGCTCTCGCCGACCAATCGGAAAAGGCCTACGGCGCGCTGTCGTACCGATGGAGTTCGGACGTGATTATGCCGTGGTTCAAAGGGTCGGGCGCGGTCGATATAAAACTGAACGACGCGCCCGCGGGGCAGGCGGGCGTGCGCTTTAACCGCAACGCCGGCGGCGCGGACACGATAGAGGTTTACAGCGGCGGCGCGACGGCCGCGTCGGCAAACGCGCTGCTCAGCCCGAACGCGCGGTTCCGTTTGGACGCGTATTTGACGGCGGGCAAATTGAGCGTCCAAATCAATCATTATGCTTTGGCGGCGGACGCGGCGGTCGCGGATTCGGAGCCGGCGTTCGCCGTGCGTTTCTCGGGGCTGGCGGGCGGGAGCGCGCTTGCCCTGTCCGACCCCAAACTGTACGTTTTGGAAACCCTGCCCCGCGGCGGTTGGTCGTTCGGGATTCCCGAAATGCCCTCGCCCTATCACGAACTGAACGCGCCCGTCACGCCGAGCGGCTGGGACAAATCCGATGAAAACGTGTTTACGGGTTCGGGCGCGGGGACAAGTTCAAGCGTGGTGCGCGGGCTTGCGGTCGATTCGGCGGCCTTCCCGCTCAGCCCCGTGCTTTGTGGGCCGGACGGCAAACTGTTCTCCTCGCGCGACCTTGATTTCGTCCTGCGCGTCACCGTAACGATGGGCGCGTACGCGGGCGACAACAACGCGTACGGCGCGGGCGTCGATATTTTGAGCAAGGGGGTGCAGACCGCAAACCTGCGGATCATGCTCCTGAAAAACGGGAACGTCACCGTTCGCACGCCCTCGTTGATCCCGACGGACAATTTGACGACGACGGCGACGTACGCGTCCGGCATGGACTTCGCGCAGGGCAAGTCCTTTGAAATCGTGGCCGCCCGCGTTTCGCACCGCTTGACCGTCGCCGTGAAGGACATTGCCGAGGGGGCGTACTTCGAGGCGTACGCCGACGTGTCGATTCCCGTCTGGCTGCCCATGCTGGCGTTCGTCAACGGCGGCAACGCGGCGGGTTACAAGGTCGGCGCGTACTACTTCCTCAACCCGATGATGAAGCCCGAGCCGGACGGGGACGTCGCCGCGAAAATCGTGGCCAAGAACGCCGGCCTCAACAAGGCTTTCATGGGCGGCGTAAAGCCGATCGGCGCGTCCGATTACAAATACTCGTTGGCCGAAGCGGCTTACGTTTCCGAGGACAGCAAGACCGCGGCGGCGACTGTGTACGATCCCGTGACCCGCAAAATGATGTCCGAGCCGACCTATAAACTGGCGGATTCGACAATAGTGGAACCCGCCGCGCTGGGCTTTATCTTAAAGACGAGCATCAATCTGACGGGCATAGCGGAGGGCGCGCCGCCGGAAACCGCTTACGCAGGGGTCATATTCGGGCGCACCGCGTCGGGCGGCGTACTGCATATGTACGCGCGCTTGGACGGCAGGATCGTATTGGAGGCGAAAAACTTCCGGGGCGGCTATAATTTCACGCTTGCCTTTACGAACTTCGACGTGCGCGACGATTACACCTTTAACCTCGTGCTGATCTACACGCCCGGGTACTTGACGGCGGCGGTGAACAACGAGACCCTTACGGTTGACCGCCCCGTGTCCGCGTTCGATTGGTGCTACACGATTTACAGCAACAATTTGGGCGCGAGTTTTGGCCAGATCGAGGGCTTTATCACAAACGACCTCGCGCCGCAGTCGTCCGACGATTACACAATCGTCCCGACCCCCAAGCCGGCGGGAGCGTAAGTACAGTGCACAGTCCACAGTGCACAGTCCACAGTTAAGGACAAGAATAATACAGTGCGCAATTACAAGGATAAGGCCGAACGGCGCAAAGTTGTAAGACCGCGACTGTGGACTGTGCACTGCGCACTGTGGACTGTATAATAGTCTACTCTAAAAAAAGGCAAAAAGGAGAATAGAACAGGCATGAAAACAGAAAAAAGAAGGAAAGGGCTTTTGGCGTTCCTGCTGTGCGCCGCGCTCGCTTTGGCGGCCGCGCCCCTGACGCTGTATTCGTCCGCGGACGATCTGGCCGTGCCCGCAAGGCCGGAGAATAACCCCGAGTTGATGACGGGGCTAACCGCCGCCTCGTTGGTCGGCGGCACGGGCAACGCTTGGAGCGGCACGACGTCCGTTTCCCAAAACGGCGGGCCGTCGGAGAGGTTTTTCTACGACGGCGTGAACCGCAAGGTGTCGGAAAGCCCGACGATGCGCCTCGCGTCCAACAACCAATTGGTCAACGTCAACGATTTGACCTATGTGCATAAGGCGACGATAAGCGGAAGCGGCTTGACGGCCGACAACCCGGGCCTCCGCCGCTCGTTTATCACGATCGCGAAAGCGGGCGGCTACCACGTCGAGTTGGGCTTTCTCAGCACGGATACGACGAACACGGTACAGCCCTATCTTTCGGTCGTTTCCCGCGCGACAGACGCTTGGAGCGGCGCGACGGGGGCGGCGACCAACGTTGACGAGGATCCCAAGGTTGCGAAACAGTACACCCCGCTCGGCGAGACGAATACGTATGTCAGCAGAAACTTTGTGATGGCGGCCGTCCGTTCAAAAACGCAGGTAAGGGTTCAGATTACGACGACTTCCTACGATACGGAGGAGGTCGTCGTCAACCTGCCGGCCGACATAGGGGAATACGAGCCGATGTTCGGCGTGGGCAACATACATACGAATACGGCCGTCACCGCGATGTCCTTTTATTGGGCGGAGGAAACGAAACCGACTTCGCTTACGGTTCCCGCGGCCCCGAAAGCCAACTCCGCGCTGATCGGCGCGGGCAGCGCGGCGGCGTCGTCCGACGGCTTGACCGTTATTTCGTCGGGCAAGAGTTTTACGGCGAGCGGGTCGGGCAGCGCGTATTATTTCGACGCGGCGGCGCGCCCCCTGTTCTCCGGCACGGACGGCAAGGCCGTTATCCGGACGGGCGTGGGGACGACGGGCGAGGTTGCGCCGGAAACGCTGACCTACGTCCTGCGGGCGAATTTGACGATGGGCGAGTTTGCGGGCATAGCGGCGGACGGCGTATACGCCGCGACGGTGATTTTGGGCAAAAGCGCGACGTCCGAATTGGGCGTCCGCATCTATCGGACTGTCGCGGGCGGCGAAACAGTTGATAACTGCACGCTGTATTTTACCAATTCCGCCGACCCGACGAACGAATTTTCCACCACGCTCGATACGATCGCGGTGCCCGGCAGCGTTTTGGCGATAACGGCGGTACTCGACGCGAGCGGCTCCGTTTCCGTTTTGGTGGGCAGCGACGTATTCGAGGCCGACAAGCCGATCGACCCGCTCGCGCCCAACGTGGGGATCGTCACGGACGCGGTTTCCCCGTCCGCGCCGCTTGCGTTCGCCGTGGCCGACTATTATACGACCGCGGACTTGTATCAGGAAGAGTGGTCGTTCGCGGCTCCGGCCAACGAAGCCGATCATACCATTTTCCCCGAGGGTCAAAAAATAGGGACGAGTACGGCGTATGTAGCAAGCAGTCAGGGCGGCGAGGAGGGCTTCTATACGGGTACGGGGACGAACGCGAGTACTTCAAATAACAATTACAGTATAGCCGAAGTCAATCAAAGCGGCGCGAGTTTCTTTGCCGACGCGTCGCGTTACAACCCCTATATGGGCAAGGCCTACGACGCGGCGGCGGCCGATGTGGCGTTCCGCGCGAAAATGGTCGTAAATACATTTGGCGCCAACTCAACAGCCGCTACATTCATGTACCTCAACCTGTTTACGGCATCGGGCAACACAACGACTTACGCGCGCATTCAAATCTTTAAATCCGGCGACATCGGTTTTTACACGGCGGGGCAGAGCGACAACGCGGCCAAGGTGGTAACGCCCGCCGAACATAAGTTGTATACCGTCAGCGGGACAAATACGACCGAAATGGCCGGCCGGATCATAGATATTTCCGCGATTCGGCAGGGCGGCCTGCTGACCGTCGTTTTGATATACGACGGCAATTTTTATGAAATCGCGACGCGCGTTCCGATTTTGGATGCCATTCCCAGAATGGTTTTTGGAAGTTCCGCGCGCAATGGGACAGGCATAAGGAGCGGCTCCTACAAACTGTACGACATTTACCTGTACGACAGCCCCTATATGGCGACGGAACCGCCGTTCGAGGTGCCGGCGGCGACCGCGAACATGGTTCCCACCATATGGTACGCGGCGGGCGACTTCACGGACTACCGGGGCACGGCGATGGGCGAGGGCGGCACGATGGCCGTGTTCGGCGGCGATGTGCAGCCGTCTTTCGGCGACTACTATGTCGACGGCACGGGGACGGTCGTCGCCTCCGAGGATCAGGTTATCGTCTATAAGTTTACGATAGTAAAATGGACGGTTAAGGAAAGTTTCGATATTGTCTTTGCCGACAGCGGCGCGAAGTCTTTGGCTTTGCGCTTCACCGCCGACGGCGAGGCCGTCGTCCGGTTTGCGGGCGGCCTGCGGTCGGACGGCGGCGCGGACGAGGCTGCCCTGCCCGATAAATTCGATTTCCGATTCGGCGACGGCACGGGCGTCGGCACCGAGCCGGTTTTAAACGTTACGGCGGTTATCGGCGGCGGCAAGGCCTCCGTGGCGGTCAACAACATGGCGGTCGTGGAGGACGCAGGGATCAACGCCGCGCTGAAACCCCTTCTTTCGTTCACCTCCGACGGCGCGATGTTCGTGGCCTCCGCCCCCGCCGCGCAATGCTATGTCGCCGGGCTGACGGCGCACGATCTGAACGCGGATAAAAAGGACGGCGCGTTTACGGTCCCGTTCGCGGACGACTTCGGCGTGGCGGGCGTTGCGCTCGGCGGCGAAACCGTCGATCCGTCTGCTTACGCCTACGACGGCGGCGCGCTGACCTTTACGGCGGCTTACGTCCGCTCGCTGGCCGTCAAACGCCACGCCTTTACGGTGACGACGGATAACGGCGCGTTCACGCTGGAACTGAACGTTTCCGACACGCGCACCCCGCCCGCCCTCACGAGCGGCGCGCTTGCCTTTGACAAGAGCGCGCCCGCCGACGTGGTGCTGACGCTCGCGATGAACGGCGGCGTGTTCGACGCGCTGCGTTTAGACGGCGCGGCGGTGGACGCGGGCGATTATACCTTGGATTTAGCCGGGGACGTCGGCACCCTGACGCTGAAAGCGGCGTACCTTGCGGCTCTGCCGCTCGGGGCGCGGGCGTTCGTGTTCGAGACCGCCGACGCCAGTATTTTGGCCTTGACCGTAGCCGTGAGCGACCCGCGTATGCCGACGGCGGCCGCAAGCGCGGCCTCGTTCGACAAGGGCGCGGCCGCGGACGTGGTGTTCACGATAGATTTAAACGGCGCGTCGTTTACCGCGCTGCGCTTAAACGGCGAGGCGGTTGCGGCGGGCAATTACACGCACGCGGGCGGCACGCTGACGATTAAAGCGGCGTATCTGGCCTCTCTGCCCTACGGCGGCGCGGCGTTCTCGTTCGTTTGCAGCGCGAACGGCGACGAACTTGACGGCTTGCCGCTGGCCGTCGCGGTCGGCGATTCCCGCTCGCCCGTGAACGTCGAGGCCGTTTCCTACAACCGCGCGGAGGGCGGAGACCTCGCCCTTGAAATCAACATGTACAACGCGGTCTTCAAGGGCGTTTCCAACGGCTATGCCGCCTTAACCGAGGGCGCGGACTACACCTATGCCGACGGCGTCTTGACGGTGAAGGCCTCTTTCCTGCAAGCCTTTGCGGCGGGCGGCGCGGTCACCCTGACGGTTTACACCAACCCGGGCGGCGGCGTGGCCGACGACGCGCTTTGGTTCGATATTTCGATCGAGGGCGCGGCCGACCCCGGGACCGATCCGGGTACGGATCCCGGCGCAACCAATCCGGGCGACGGCGAACCCGTTCCCGTCAAGGCCGGCTGCGGCTGCGGAAGCGGCGCGGCCGCGCTGGCGGCCTTGTTCATCGTCGGTTCGGCCCTGTTCGTAAAACGCCGCGGATGAGAACTTTTTTGACTTGCGGGAAAACTTTTTGTAAAAAAGTTTTCCCGCGCCCTTTCAAAAACTTTCAACTTTATTAAAATGCAAAACGCGGAAAGTTTTTGGGAAAGAGCGCGAGAGAGCCCTTTTTTCAAAAAGGGCTCTCTCGCAAAATAAATAAAATAACACAAACCTAAAATAAAAAATCCCTAAAAATCATTTTGTGAATAACTTGCCGATGACGAAAGCGTTCTCGTCCTTGACATAAGGGAAGCGCGCGAATACTTTTTTAAAGCCTTCCAACGCGAAATCGAGTTGCTCGCGGGTGTGCGTGGCGGTGCAACTCGTGCGCAAAAGGGCGTCGCCCTCCGGCACGGCGGGGGATATGACGGGGTTGACGTAAACGCCCTCGTCCAACAGGGCGCGCGTAACGGCAAACGTCCGCTCGTCGCCGTAGGTGCGCACCGGCACGATCGGCGCGAGGCTGTCGCCCGCCGGCAAGCCCAATTTCTGCAAACCGCTCCGCAGGTAATCCGCGTTGTCCAGCACCTTTTTGAGCCGCCACTTTTCGGTGCGGATAATTTCCAGAGCGGCCAGCGCGGCGGCGGCGTTGGCGGGCGGCATGGACGCGCTGAAAATAAAGGGGCGCGAGGCGTGGCGGCAATAATTGATCACGCCCGCCGGCGCGGCCATAAACCCGCCTAAACTGGCGAACGATTTGCTGAACGTGCCCATTAAAATGTCCACGTCCTTTTCAAGGCCGAAGTATTCGGCCGCGCCGCGCCCGTTCGCGCCCATCACGCCGAGGCCGTGGCTGTCGTCCACCATCAAACGGCATTTGTATTTTTTGGCGAGCGGCACGATGCGCGGCAGGTCGGCCAAATCGCCTTCCATCGAGAACACGCCGTCCACGACGATCAATTTAGCGGCGTCCTCGGGGATTTCTTTCAGTTTGGCTTCCAAATCGGCCGTGTCGTTGTGGCCGTATTTGACCGTTTTGGCAAAGGACAGGCGCGCCGCGTCCACAAGGCTGGCGTGGTTGGCGCGGTCAAAGAGGACATAATCGCCGCGCCCGCAGATCGCGCTCAATATGCCGAGGTTGGTTTGAAAGCCCGTGCTGAACGTCATCACGTCCTCGAAACCGGTAAATTCGGCTATTTCCTTTTCAAGGCGGATATGCAGGCTCAGCGTGCCGTTCAAAAAGCGCGAGCCGCTGCACCCCGTGCCGTACTTTGCGAGGGCGTCGCGGGCGGCCTCGATGACGCGCGGGTCGCTGGTCAAGCCCATGTAATTGTTGCTGCCCAGCATGATCGTGCGGCGGCCGCCGATCGTGACCTCGGAATGCTGCATAGACGTGATTTCGTGAAAATAGGGGTAGACCCCCTTTTTCTTGGTCGCCTCGCAGTAGGCGTTGAACGCATTGCATTTGTCGAATAGATCCATGTTATTACCCACTTTTATGATTCGCTTTTTTCTTTTAAGATTGCCCGTCACGGTTGCTCATTAAAGAAAATCAATCGGATTATATTTTATTAAACGGACTGTTTTCTTCTTATTTAGCCCGTCAAGGCGAGGCTATAAGAATAAAAACAGTCCGGCTTCGAGCGGAACAATCAGATTGGCATTTTTTATCGTAGTATGATTATACCATAAAATCGGACATTTGGCTATTCTATCGGCGGGGTTTGCGGATTAGAATTTGATGAGAAATCGACACAATCCGAATAAAGTTGCCATTCTGAATGCAGTGAAGAATCGCAGCCTTATTGGTGT